>WRDG01000014.1 GCA_009783525.1 Defluviitaleaceae bacterium
AACGGCAGACGTTTTTTTTCCTCACGCATAGTCGGAAGAATAAAACGCGAAGTGCGGCTGCATCATGCCGTTGAACAAACTTCCGTCGCATTCCTTAAACAAAAGCAGGCGGAGCTCTTCGAGCTTCTGCGGAAATTTTTCTGCGAGGTTGTTTTCTTCACGCGGGTCGTCTGCTGTGTTGTACAGCTCGAAAACTATTTGGTCGGGCACTATAAACCAGTAGGGGAACTGTAAATTTTTAAAGTGGGTGCGGATCTTCCAGCCGTCCTTCGTGATAAGTGCGGGGCCTCTGCCGCCCGCGTAAACGACGTAATCGTGACCGGCAAAATTATTTTCGTTTCCGGTTAGCAGCGGCAGGTAGGAGATGCCGTCCTTGCCGAAGCCTTCGTCCGCGCCGAGCATATCGGCTATCGTGCTTAAAAAATCGTAGTTTGCGGCCATGCGGTCACAGATGGAATTTTCGGCGACGACTCCCGGCCACCTGACTATAAACGGGATCCGCGTGCCGCCTTCGAAGTTGGTGGTTTTTTTCCCGGTCAGGCCGTCGTTGCCGTCGAAGATGTCGCCGTAATCTTCCGACGTGTAGCGGACGTTGAGGTGGTCCACGGCTTCGCCGCGTATGTTGAAGTTGTCGGGGAAACCAGTGCGCTCAGACTGGTAATAACATTCGTGGCCGTTGTCCGCGGCGAAGATCACCATCGTTTTTTCGGTAAGGTTAAATTTTTCGAGCGTGTCCATTATCAAGCCGACGGTGTTGTCGAGGCGCAGCACCATCGAGGCGTAAACCTTTTCCATCTTGGTGAAGTCGCCGCGGTGCTCGACGCGGGGGTCGATTTGCGGGATCGAAAGCAGGCCGTGCGGCAGCTGCGAAGGGTGGAACAAAAAGAACGGCCCGTCCCTGTGCTTTTCAATGTAGGCGCAAATCTTTTCGTCGAACATGTCCTGCGAATAGACTTCGCCTTCTTCCATGAGCGGCACCGACGGATCCTTCATGTGCTTTTCGAAACGGCTCGCGCCGCAGTCGACCTCGCGGTTTTGCGGGAACACATCGGGCACGCCGTTTTCAAATAAAAACGGCGGGAAAAAGCCGTGGCACATCTCGTGGTCGTAATAGCCGTAGTGATAGTCCCAGCCGTGCTTTTTTATTTCGTCGCCCGTCGTGGCAAAACCCCATTCGAGCTTGCCGATCTGCCCCGTGCAATAGCCGGCCTGTTTAAAGACCATGGGCAAAAAAACGTCGCCCGCCTTTTGCTCGATGCCGGTGTTGTTTATCAGCTCGAACACTTTTGAAAGCGGCAGCGTGCCGCGCGCGTAGTCTTTGTACAGCCCCGCGCGCGTAAACGTCCAACGCCCGTTGTGGCAGTCGTGCACGCCGCAGATGAGGCTCGCGCGCGCCGGCGCGCAGATGTGGCAGCCGTACATTCTGTTGAACATCATCCCGCCGCGCCGCAGCCGGTCGATGTTAGGCGTCTCAAGCAACTGCTGCCCGTAGCAGCCGAGCATCCCGCGCCCGAGGTCGTCCGCGTAGATGTATATGACATTGGGTTTCGTTTCGGCCATAAATATCCTCCGTAAAAATTTTTAATGTATAATACAACAAAGGAGTGGGTTCGATGACACAAAAAATAATCAGCCTCGGCGGAAAAATTGACGCGCCGTCGGTCGCGCACGGCTGCTTCCGAGTCGCGGGCATGACGGACAGGGCCGTGGCGGATTTATTAAGCGCGGCAATCGACTGCGGCGTAAATTTTTTCGACCACGCGGACATTTACGGCGGCGGCGAATGTGAAAATGTATTCGGCCGCGCGGTTAAGCTCGCGGGCATACGGCGCGACGATATCATCGTGCAAACCAAATGCGGCATAGGCAGCGGCCAGTACAATTTCGAAAGGGACTACATCATCAAGGCGGCGGAGGGCAGCTTGAAACGCCTCGGCACGGACCGCATCGACATATATCTGCTGCACAGGCCGGACGCGCTGTTCGAGCCGGAAGAAGTTGCGGAGGCGTTTGACGCGCTGCACGCGGCGGGCAAGGTAAAATATTTCGGCGTGAGCAACCACAACCCGTCGCAAATAAATCTGCTGCATAAATATTTAAAGGACCGCCTGATCGTTAACCAGCTCCAGTTTTCGCTGGTGCACACCGGGCTTGTGGACTCGGGCCTAAACGTCAACATGAAGAACGCGCAGTCGGTGGACCATGACGGCGGCCTGCTCGACTACTGCCGATTGGAAAACATCACGGTGCAGGCGTGGTCGCCGCTGCTGTACGGACATATGGAGGGAGTTTTTTTAGACAACCCCGCGTTCCCGGAGCTGAACGAAAAAATAAACGAATTGGCGGAAGAAAAAGGCGTGTCCGCGTCGGCGATAGCGATCGCGTGGATACTTCGCCATCCCGCAAAAATTCAAGCGATCGCAGGCACGACAAAGCCGGAGCGTTTTAAACAAATGGCAAAGGCAAGCGGCGTCGAGCTTTCGCGGAGCCAGTGGTACGCACTGTATCTTGCCGCTGGGAACAAATTGCCGTGACGCGCAGGTTCAAGGGAGTCATATTCGACATGGACGGCGTGCTCGTAGACTCCGAGCCGGCAATCGCCGAAGCCGCGATCCGCGCGCTCGCCAAGTACGGCGTTAAGGCCGTGCGCTCAGACTTCACGCCGTTTGTTGGCGCGGGCGAAGACCGTTTTATCGGAGGCGTTGCAGAAAAACACGGCCTCGCCTACACAACGAACATGAAAGCCGAAACATACGACGTGTACGACGAAATCATAGGCGAGTACATACGCCTCTACGACAACGCCGCGGACTGCGTCGCAAAAATAAAAAGCGCGGGATACATAACCGCGCTTGCGAGCGCCGCCGACCGCCGCAAGGTGGAGGCGAACCTCCGCGCCGCGTGCATACCCGCGGAACTCTTTGAAGTGCTGCTGACCGGGGAAGACGTTAAAAACAAAAAGCCCGACCCGGACATATATATTTTGGCGGGCAAACGCATCGGGCTCTCCCCGTCCGAATGCGTCGTGATAGAGGACGCGGTAAACGGCGTCAAGGCCGCCAAGGCCGCGGGCATGGCCGCCGTGGGCGTGCTGTCCGCCTTTAGTGCCGAGACGCTTATAGAAGCGGGAGCGGATTACATCATCAAAGACATAAGCGGGCTGCCGGAATTTTTGGGATTGTAAAAAAAAAAGCGGCGGCTGTTTTATAAAGTATTCGATGATTAACTGCAAACCACCGATTTTGCACTTCGCAAAATTCCTCAATGCCGGAATTTTCCTCGCGCAAAATCGAGTTAATCATCGAATACTAAACAGCCGCCGTTTTTGCATAAGCGCTAAAGCATATCGTCGAAGCTTATTTATTTTATGTTGCCGCCGTTGTATGCTTGAGGCTCCCTAAGCTCCTGCTTCAGCAGGTTTGAATATGCATATTCATAAATAACTAACTTGTAAGTAACTAACTTGTTAGTTACTAACTCGTAAGTTACTTATTCGTAAGACAGTATACGCGCCAATCATAATTTATCGCAAGGTTGATAATTATTTTATGATTTTCGCGTCGCCCCAGACGCGCTCGAGGCCGTAAAAGTTTCGGCTGTCTTTGTCGAACAGGTGGACGATCACGTCGCCGAAATCGAGCAGCGCCCAATTGCAGCTCTCCATGCCCTCCTTGTGCCGCATGGGTATGCCGCGCTTGACGAGCGCTTCTTCTGCCGCGTCGGCGAGGGCTCTCATTTGGTTCGGGCTGTTTGCGCCGGCTATCAAAAAATAATCTGCGATTACCGAAATCCCCTGTATGTCCAGCACGACTATGTCGCGTCCGAATTTTTCGTCCAGCGCGGCGCTCGCCGCCTTGACAGCCGCTAAAAGGTCTGTGTCTGCCTGCAAAAAATTTCCTCCTTAAATTATTATGTATAAAACAACGGTTTATTTTTTCAATTCGTCCAGGAGCTTTAGGCTCCAGCTGTGGATGGGCCGCCCCTTGTCCTCTTTTACGAAGCGCAGCGTGTTCCGCACCGCCATTTCGATCGCGCCGTGAAGGTCGCCGGAATTGGCGGCGGCGCGTATCTCGTCGACGCCCGGGTACGGGCCGCGGTACGGCTCGGTGTAGTCGGCGAGAAGCACAACCTTGTCCAGCACGCTCATGTTTTTATGCCCGGTCGTGTGGTAGCGGATCGCGCGCAGCACCTCCGCGTCGTAAACTTTGAAATCGTCGCGGGCAAGCTCCGCGCTCAGGATGCTGTGCGTGAGGTCGATGTCTGCGTTCAAAACGGCGTCGAGTTTTATTTTATAGTGCTTGCACAACTCTCGCTTGCGGATGTTCGAAAATTCTTTGGCGCAGTCGTGAAGCAGGCCCGCGAGGTAAGCCTTCGCCGGGTCGGCGAGGTACAGGTCGGCCAAACGAGAGGACTCCTCCGCGACGCCTGTTGAATGGACAAACCTGTGCTTGCTGAGGCGCAAGGCGAGCTGCGCCTTGATCTGTTCGATCCGCATGTGTTCCAAAGGCGCGTAAAGCCCGTGCTTGTATATAAATTTTTCGACCGGCGGCGGTACAAGACCGGTTATCGTCAGCCCGAGCGAAACCCTTCGCCGCACTTCCGAGCTTGAAACGTCCGTGCCGGGCATTTCGACGTACTCGAACCCGAACGCCGCAGTTTCGTCGTTATGCGCAACTGCAAAGCCCGGGCGCGGCGCCGCGACAAATCTGCAAAGCCCGCGCAGTTCGCTTGCGTTTTTCCATTGCGGGACGTCGGGCACGCTGTCCGTTCCCACGATAAAAAATATTTCTGCCCCCGGCCTGCACGCGCCGCGAATTTCGCGCATCGTTTCGTACGTGTAGCTCGGCCCTTCGCGGTCGCACTCAATGCGCGAAACGCAAAAGCAGCGGTCGCCCTTGACCGTTCGTGCAGTCATCTTAAACCGTAACGCGCTGTCCGTCATGCCGTCGGCGTTTTTATGCGGCGGCCGCGCCGAGGGAATAAAAAGCACGCGCTCCGGCTGGAACGCGTGCCTCACGGCCTCCGCCGCAAGCAGGTGGCCGTTGTGTATCGGGTCGAACGTGCCGCCCATGACCGCAAGGCGGCGGCATCCGCAAAGATCTTTTAATTCTATGGTCACAGCGTTTCCAGCGCGGCTTCGCTCATCGCCTTGATGTTCGCCGCGGGTACGTTGGGCAGTATTTCTTCATGGCTCGGTGAAATTATTACGCCGGGCCCGAGAATGTCTCTCACGCGGCGCACTTCGTCTTTGATCTGCGAGGGCGTCGCGTCAACCAAAAAACTTTGCGCGTCGATTCCTCCCAAAAAAATCAAATCGTTTTTATATTGCGCAAGGTCGCTTGCTTTCATTCCGGCGGCCTGCGCCTGTATGGGATGAAGCATGTCGATGCCCGCGTCGATAAGATCCGGTATCACCCGGTATATTGAGCCGCACGAGTGCATCATTACAGTCAAGCCGTATTTTTTTCCCGTCTCTATTATCCGCCTGATGCCCGGCAGCACGAACCTGCGGAAATGCTCCGTCGAAATGATAAGGTCGCGCTGCGTGCCGAAGTCGTTGCCGAAGAACATAATGTCTGCGCGTCCTTTTAAACCGGCAAAAAATTTATCGTTTGCCGCGACATAAAAATCAACGACCCGTTCTGTCGCGGCCTCCACCACCTTCGGGTTTTCGTGCATGTTGATAAAATATTTTTCCATCCCGAAATATCCCGCCAACACATGAAAAAACGGGCACCACATCCCGGTAAAAACCATTTTGTCCGCAAACTTTTCGCAGCGCGCATAAACGTCGGTAAAATCGCAGTGGACGGCGTCGGGCCACGGGTGGCTTTCTATTTCCGCGACTGTTTCCGCGTATTCGAAGCAGCCCCCCGCCGCAAGCCCCGCCTTGGGCGTGACGCCGAGCGACATGTTGAACATGGGCAGCCCGTCCGGATGCTTGTAGCCGCCTTCCGCGCCCGCCCAGCGGCAGTCGTCGTTTAAGTATTCGTAAATCGCGTCGGTTTCGGGCTCGATTCCCCACTCGGCGGAAAAAAGCGGAACCGTGCGCGGATTGGGATGCCCCGTCCAGTATGCGCCTTGTGCAGCGCTTTGCGCTGCGCTTTGTGCAGCGCCCCGCGCTGCGCCTTGTGTTTTGCGCGCGATAATATTGTTAACCTTCTGCCTCGAATTCAAACGAGTTGACGCCCCTTTGCCGAATATTTTTTACAAAAAAATAATAACATGAAACGGCTGCGTCATGAAATGTTTTTGACCGGCCTTTTTTTTATGCGCCGCGCCGTTTTTTGCGGCAGGCAGAGCCAAAAATTTTTTTACGCTTTTTGAATGAACAGCCACCAGTTTGGTTCGAAGCCGTCGAAAAAAATTTCTCTGCCTATTTTTTCTTCGGCGAGCCAGCGCCTCACCGTTTTTGTTATGTCCGACCAGATATTCGGATCGATGCCCATGTCGATGTCCGCCTGATAATGGAACTGGTACGAGATGACGAACGCTCCGGGCTTAAGCACGCTTAGCGACGATTTTATTATCCGCAAAAAATCCTCTTTGATGATAGGCTCGTACGCCCCGCTTCTGTATGCGTCGTTCGTCGAGTCGATAAGCTTTTGCATGATGTCCCACCAGCTAAGGTTTACCGTGTCGATGCCGTACCGTTTCGCGACGAGGTCTTCGGCGATGTCGTTGAAGGCATGCTCGAACACCACCGCGTCGAGCGAATCCTTGGCGAACAGGCCGCCGATGTTTTGGGCCGCGTCCTCTGCTACGCTTATGTCGAGCGGCAGCATGTGTGTTGCGCGTTTAAAGTCCGCGGTGAGCTGCTTGTTCAAGTTGACGGAAACATATTTGCTTTGCGCATGGCAAAAATATTTCGCCAGCACCTGCGGGATTTTGTCGCCCGATCCTGTCGCGCACTCCGCGACGGCAGCCGGCGCCTTGAGGTTTACCGCGCGGAAAGCGTCGAGCCACTTCGTTTTTAAATACCAGTTGAAAACGACCCAGTGCTTCAAATTAAAACCCACCGGGTGTTCAATGACGCTGCGGAGGTTCTCTAAAATTTCCATGCACAAAAACCCCTTTGGGGTTTCTTTCTTGCAACGCACAGAAACCCCTTTGGGGTTTCTTCCTTTTAATTGATCCCATTGTTCTTTTTCGAACGGGTTAAGTATGTCCGCGGCGTTCTGCTCCGCCGCTCTTGCCTTAAATTTTTCGTAATTGTCGAGCGGTATCATTTAACATGCCTCCGTTTTTTTTGTTTGTGCAAGGATGAAATCCGAAAGGATTTTTGTGCAAAAACAATAGCATTTTTTTGCGCGGCTGCCAAAAGGAAGAAACACCGTAGGTGTTTCTGTGCACCGTAATTGCCGCTTGTAAAAATGATAAATAACGCCGTATATTTTAAGAAATGTTTTAACTCAACTATTATTTTTGAAACGGGGTGCCGCTTATGTGGCTGGACGAAATCACGGGCGCGGCGTCGGGTTGTTTGCCGTTCAAATTTTTTTACGGCGGCGAAGATTCGCGCACATTCCTTGGCGGGTGGGGCAAAAAAAATTTCGGTTCTTCGGCAAAATATTTTGAAGACGAAAAAAACGGCGGGCTTGAAATAACCGCGGACATAAAAATTTTCGGCGCCTGCCCGGCGTTCGATCTGCAAATTAAATTCGAAAACACGGGTGACGCGGACACGAAGGCGGTTAGCGGGCTCTCGACGCTTTATTTTGAACTGGACTGCCCGCTGCCGGACGGCTCTTACATAATCCGCAGGGCAAACGGCGGGCTGTCAACAAAAGACGACTTCGTGCAAAGCGACGTCGTTATAAATTGTGGAGGCAAACATTCGCTCGCCGCGCGCGGCGGCAGAAGCTCGAACGCGGATCTGCCGTTTTTCCGCATCGACGCGGGAAGGGCAGCGTCATTGTCGCCGTGGGCTGGACGGGCCAATGGAGATGCGATTTCGCAAATGAAAACAACAGGCTCGTCGTGTCCGCCGGAATCGAAAACGCGGATTTTTTTATGCGCCCGGGCGAAAAATTTGCGTTCGGTTCGATGGCCGCGCTTTTTTATAAAAGCGGCCCTAATTTTGAAAATTTCGAGGCAAACAATTTGTTCAGGAAGCTGCTGCTTGACGAGTACCTGCCTAAAATCGCGGACCGCGGCGGCTTAAAAAAAACGCCGTATCTTTTTTGCAACACCTGTTTCACGCGGGGCGGCCACTGGCTTAACGAATGCAACGAAAAAAACCAAATCAGTCTGATAAAAGCATTGGAGCCGCTGGGTTGCGAGGCGGCGATAACCGACGCCGGCTGGTTCGAAAAGGGGTGGCCGCTCGGCGCCGGCAACTGGGACGCGGATCCGGAAAAATATCCTGATGGCTTTTTGCCCGTTTCAAACGCGGCGAAGGACGCCGGGATGAAGTACGGCCTGTGGTTTGAGTTTGAGCGCGTGGTTGCGGGAACGGAGTTTGCAAAGACATGCGGGGACTGGCTGTTAAGCTCGGAGACGGGCAAGCTTTGGGGCGAGTCGGGAGACGAGCATTTTTTGTTAAACCTCGGCGTCCCCGAGGCGGTCGATCACATCTACGGAATAATAGAAAAAAAAATAAAAGCCGAAGGGATTAAATGCTACAGGCAGGATTTTAATTTAAATCCGCTGTCCTACTGGCTAAAAAACGACGAGCCCGGCCGCGCCGGCGTGACGGAGATAAAATATGTAAACGGCCTTTACGGTTATCTCGACAGGATCAGAACGAACTTCCCGGACGTGTTCATGGACGGCTGCTCGTCCGGCGGCAGACGCATCGACCTTGAAATGCTCAAGCGTTTCCATACGCATCAAAAAACCGATTTTTGGTTCGACCCGGCCGTCGACCAAAACTCTCTTTTTTCGCTGTCGCACTACATTCCGAACGTCGCGTTCACCGCGCATGTAAACTGCTTCGACGACTACGGCTTCAACTCCGCGATGGCGGCCACGCTGTGCCTCGGCTGGATCGCGGACGGAAACGGGGAATACGGCGGCAAGGGAAAATACGAAGCAGCCGGGGCAAAAAAATTAATCGAAAGATACAACGGAATACGCCCGTTTTTAAATTGCTCGTTCTATCCGCTGACGGAGCCGAACGAAAAGGACGCCGCCGCGCTGGCGTTCGAATTTTTCGACGAAGAAAAAAACTCCGGTGCGATTTTTATTTTCGCAAGAGAAAAATGCGGCTTGAAAAAAATTGAATTAAAATTGAAAGGCATCGAAGACGGAAAAATTTATTCATTAAAAGATTTGGCAACGGACAAAATATTTGAAGCTGCGGGGAAGGATTTGAAAGAAGGGTTTGTGGTGAACATTGATGAGCTGCCGTTTACGAAGGTATATAAAATAGAGCAAAAAAATAATTGCTTGGCATAAGCGCGCCGTCAAAGGCCTAATGTACAAGAATCAATTTGTCCGAAGTTTTGTGTTGTCAAAAAAAGATTCGACAACACGAAGCTTCATCCTTTTTGGTTGTACAATTGTCATTCTGAGCCGCAGGCATTGTCATTCTGAGCCGAAGGCAAATTGTCATTCTGAATCGCAGGCAAATTGTCATTCTGAGCCGCAAGCAAATTGTCATTCTGAGCGAAGCGAAGAATCTTAAAGACCCTTCGCGGAGTATACTCTGAGCGTGATAAGATTCTTCGCCTACGGCTCAGAATGACACGCGAAGGGCTCAGGGTGACAGCTCCGAGTTGTACTTCTGTCATTCTGAATCGCAAGCAAATTGTCATTCTGAGCGAAGCGAAGAATCTAAAAGACCCTTCGCGGAGTATACTCTGAGCGTGATAAGATTCTTCGCCTACGGCTCAGAATGACAAGCCTACGGCTCAGAATGACACGCGAAGGGCTCAGAATGACACGCGAAGGGCACAGGGTGACAAACGAAACAATTTTACAACATCATTGCGGAAGTCGTTGCACGGAGTTTCGTATAGTCATAAAAAATGTTTAGACAGCAAGAAGCCTCCTCCTTGTCCGCGTGTTCGTCAAACAATTTTTTTTTTGAACCGCGCTAAAAATTTTGGCTTCAGATTTTTTGCGACATTATCAATATTTGTTTTATATATAGAAAATGTAAAGATTTGGTAAAGAAATTGGTCAAAGACTGATAACGAAATTTTTTAATTAAAGAATAATAATGGTAAACATAAAGATTCGTGGGGTGAGCCGAAAAATTACCGCGATAGAGCGTTCCCTCTCCGGGACACAGGGATCCGTTTAACCACTTTGTACGCAACAAGGAGGCTGAAAAAAGAGTATGCCCGCTCCAAAAAAAAGGGCAAACCTATAATGGAGGTTTCACAATGAAAAAGAAATTTTTATCATTGTTATTAGCGTTTTGTATGCTCTTCGGTTTGACTGCGGGCATACATTCATCCGCCGCCGAGGGCGGCGCGAATCTGCTGCCGTACGGTAACTTTGCCGGCGGTATGCCGTCGCAGTGGACCAAACAGGGTTCGAGCGGCGATATGTTCATTAGCACGGACCCGGACCAGGGCAATGTGTTCGTCATGGTTTTCCCCGGCGGCAACTACTCCCGCGGATATTTCAACGGGGGAGCGGAGCTCGTTGTCGGGGCGCAGTACCGGCTCAGCGTGACATATAAGGCCAACTCGATGATAAGCAACGCCCGCATAGGCATCATTTACAACGCGGCGGAAAGCACGTTGTCGGGAAACATCCAACTGTTACCGTCCGCGGCTTGGCGTACAGACTCGTATGAGTTCACGCTTGCCGAAGCAAATTGGCAGATATGGATCCAAACGTCCGGCACGGACGCGCGCGTCGAGGTAGCGGAAATCTTCCTTGAAGCCCTCGACCCGTCGGTCACACCAACGCCTATCCAGCCGCCCGCGCAAAATCTTTTGCCTAACGGCGATTTTAGCGACGGCCTTGCGAATTGGAACCACTCAGGCGGCATTTACAGTATCACGAGCGACTTCGCGGCGGACTACGGCGATGTGCTTCACCTGCCAAGAGACAGCGGCGGCACAGTCGTTATAAGAAACTCTGCGGCGACCGGCTCTCTTGAAGCGGGCAAGCAATACGAGCTCACGGTCATTTATTACAACGCGGGCGCGCTTACAGACCCGACCGACCGCACGTTCGTAGGCATAAACGCGGCGAACACCGACGACGTTGGAAATTCGCTCGCGTACATATATATGTCGCAAACCGGCAGATGGATAAAAAATTCCGTTCTGTTCGTAATGCCGGAAAGTTATAACTGGCAGCTTCTGGTGCGCGCGCAAACCGCGGCTCCGGACATTTACATCGCGGGTATTTATTTAAACGAGTCTGACGCGCCGCTTCCGACGCCGACGCCCACGCCCGTGCCGCTGCCCACTCAAATCCCGATGCCCACCCCCATCCCGATCGAAGGCGTAAATATTTTTAACGGCGGCAAAAGCCTCATAGCGGATACCTGGGGCAAGTGGGGACAATGGGGCGCCGGCAACAACGGCGTTGTCACAAATTCGGCGGTCCGCTGGAGCGGCGGTCTTTTTACCGCATGCTATCCTCTGCTGACGCTCGAACCAAATACAACCTACACCGTCCGGGTTTTGGCGAGAGCCGAAGAAGCCGGCTCGCCCGCAGAAAACACGGACGAGGCAAATAAAATCTGCTTCCAGTACCGTTCGGACAGCGAAGAGGAAGCCGGCGCAAGCGCCTGGGACAAGTTCAACCTCTACGTGACAGACAGCGACTGGACTTGGTATGAAGGCTCCTTTACCACGCCAAGCGATATGTACAGCCCGTTAAACACGAGCTTTTGCGCGATTACCATCCGCAACGGCTTCTCTGGCATAGAAGTGGAAGAAATGCATATAGTCAACGACGCAGGAGAAAACGTATTTAACGGCGGCAACGAAATCATGGCGGACAGCGTAAACCTTTGGGGGCAATGGGGCGCCGGCAACATCGGCATAGTGACCAACCCCGCGGTTTATTACAGCGCGGACTATGTGCACACAGCCACGTACACCGAGCTCACACTGCAGCCCAACATGGAATACGACGTCAAGGTCCTTGCGCGCTCCGGAGTAGCCGGCTCGCCGGAAAACCTCGGAGACAGCAACAAGGTTTGCTTCCAGTTCCGCTCCGCAAGTTTCGAGGAAGAGTTTCCCGAAATGGGCGGCTGGGACAAATTGAATTTTTACATCACAAGCGATAAATGGGAATGGTACGAGGCGACACTCGTCACGCCGGACGACATGACCGGCACGTTCGGGTCGTACAGCAGCATAACGATCCAAAACAGTTTTTCGGATCTTTACATTGAGCAAATTTTGGTCGTCGAAAAAGGCTCGACCATAGTCGAACCGTTAAAACCGATGCCCAACAACCGTTTGACCAACGGCAATTTTGCGGATGTCGGCTCCGACGGACGCCCGGGGCTGTTCACCACATGGAGCGACGACCCGTCGGGCGGAGTGCCCACCCCTTATTTCGTTGACATAAACGCGGATCCTGTTTTCGGCAACGTGCTTACCATGACGCCCGGATTTAAAAGGGTAATTCGCTCGCACAGCAGCGATGCGATTATGGAATACGACAAGGTTTACATGCTGAGCGTCGTTTACCGCACGGAGCCGGGCTATAACGGAAACGCTACCGTCAGCTTTGGCTACGAATGGGGCGCGACAATCACCAACACGATCCCGCTTCTTGCAACGGAGGAATGGGTCCGCGAATCCATCCTGATCCGAAGGGAACAAGGCTACGGCAACAACTGGTTTTTAGACATTCAAAAAAATGCAGGCTACATATACATAGCTGAAATTTCCATCACGGAATTTGTCGGCGCGCTGCCCACGCAAATTACGGTAGGCTTCGACTACAACGGCGGCAGCGGCTACACCGAATCGGTTACGGTTAACCAAGGCGCCAACGTCACGCTGCCTTCCGCCTCGCGCGCGGGCTACAGCTTCCTGGGCTGGTACACAGCCGCGGGTCTTGCGGGCACGTTTGTGGGCCGCGCCAACGACGCGTATGTCGCGGTGTATAACGCAACCCTCGTCGCGCAGTGGGTCGAGCAGGTGCCCAAGTGGCCGGCGGACGCGCAGCTCACCGTCGGTTTTAATCCGTACGGCGCGGTCAACTGGGAAACCTTCGATTCATACAAGGCCAACTTCCACACGCACACCAACAATTCGGACGGCGCGCACACTGTAGCGCAAATGCTCGAAGATTTTTACGCGAAGGGCTACAACATCGCAACGATAACGGACCACAACGTCGTCGCGCCAAGCTGGGATACGACAGTCAACCCGGTCGGCCGCCTCACCACGCAGCGCAAGCTCGAAATGGAAGCTGGCGTCGGCAGAACGGACGGCAAGGGCATGATAGGGCTGCCGTTCACCAACGAGCCGTCGTCTGTGGACCACGCGCTTTCGTTCTTCGTAAACTACAACCAGCCGTACTTCCCCGGCACGACGCTCGAGCGGCTTTATAAAACTCTGCGCGACATCGAGGATTTGGGCGGCATATCTCACATCAACCATCCCGGCCGCGAAACGGGCGCGCCGTGGGGAATCATAGGCGGCTGGGGAGTCGAAAGCGGAATAAACATTTCAAAAGACCCGGCAGTTGTAAAAAAATATGTAGATATTTTTAATGCGTTCCCGTCATGCTTTGGCATGGAGATTATAAACAAGCTCGACAACGAATCCGCGGGCGACCGCATCTTGTGGGACAGCATTCTTTCGCAGACAATGTCTTACGAAAACCCGCGCCCGGTGTTCGGCGTTTCTAACGACGACGCGCACGACATGTCGGCAAGCGGCTATTCGTTCAACATGATGTTTTTACCCGAGCTCACGGCGGAAGCCGTAAGGACGTCGATGGAAACGGGCGCGTTTTACGCAGTAAGCCGCGTCTCACACATCGACAGGATCAACCACCGCGTAAACGGCAACACGACGCCGGGCGCGGGCAACTCCTCGACCGCGTTCATGCTCGCGCAAAGCACGCCGTCGGTTGCGAGCGTTAAAGTCGAAGGCAGCGTCATAACGATAGTCGGCGCGGACTACGACCTTATCGAATGGATTTCGGAACACGACGTGATCGCCACGGGCGAGTCGATTGACGTAAGCGAATACGCAGCAGTCATAGGCCACTACGTGCGCGCCGTGTTAAAGAGCTCGACCGGCATCGCGTTCCTCCAGCCGTTCGGGATAGTGCTTGACGACGAAATAGTTACGCCTCCGCCCACGCTCGCAAGCGCGTCGGCAACGGCCAAAGATTTTGTAAGCATCAAAGAAACCGCAAAAAATTCCAACGTTTGGGTTTTAAGCTTTAACGTGACCGAAAAATATTCGGACGGCACGGTTAAGATCGTACCGTACGCAGTCGAAATAAAAGCCAACAACGCAAACATCGACGGCAAGCTTAACCTCGGCCCGTACACTCTCGTCTACGACATAAAGGGCAACGGCAGCAACATAAAAGAGTTTAAAATTTTAATGAACTAAAATTTTCAAAAAAAAAGAGGGGCGCGTCCCCTCTTTTTTTTTGCGGTTCATGCATGAATTTTTTTGTTCTTCATAAACAAAATCAATATCCCCGCCGCCGCAAGCGACAGCGCCGCGCCGAACACGAATGGCGCTTCCGCGCCGAAGACCGTCCACATCAGGCCGGCGATCACGCTCGCGGGTAACAGAGCGATGCCCGCCACGGTCGACTGCAGGCCGAGCATCGTGCCCTTTAGTTCCGGCGGCGCGGCTTCGGCCACAAACGCGCGCTCCACGCCGGAAATCATCGCGGTGTAAACGCCGTAGACTATAAAGACCGCGGCCATCTGCCACCTGCCGTTTGCGAACGCGAAGCCGAGGTAGCACAGCGAAAACGTGACGTAGCCCGGCACCAAAAGATTTTTGCGGCCCACGCGGTCGGACAGCTTCCCGCACGGAACCGACAGCACGGAAGCCGTTATGTTGAAGACAAAGTAAAGCAGGATCACGCTTACCGCGTCAAAGCCGGCTTCTTTTGCTTTAAGCAGAATGAAAACGTTTGACGAATTGCCCAGCGTAAATACGAACACGACAAGCAGATACAGTTTCAACTGCCCGTCTACTTTACGGATATTTTTCCAGAACGGCTCGCGCTCCTTCGGCGGCCGTTCCTTTTTTTCTTTTATGAACAAAAACATCGCGAGGCCAAGCAGCGCGGGCACAAGCGCGATAAGGAACAGACGCTTGTAATCGAAGCCGTCGCCCATGCCATGCAGCACGAAATACGTGATTAAAATGCCGAGCGCCGCGCCGGACATGTCAAGCGCCTTGTGCAGCCCGAACGCCTTGCCCATCGCGCCCTTGTCTGCGCTTTCGCTCACGAGCACGTCTCGCGGCGCGGTGCGTATCCCCTTGCCCGCGCGGTCGATAACGCGAGCCGCGAGTATCCCCGCCCACGAGCCCGCGACAATAAGCGCGGCTTTATAAAAAAGGCTCGCGAAGTAGCCCGCGAAAGCCGTCGCCTTTTTCTTTTTGAATCTGTCCGTCACGTAGCCGCTGAAAACTTTGAGCAGGCTCGCGAGACTTTCCGCCACGCCCTCGATCACGCCGATAAGCGCGGGCGTCGCGCCGAACGCCGCGGTAAGGTAAAGCGGGATAAGCGGGTAAACCATTTCGGAGCTGAGGTCGGTAAAAAAACTGACCATGCCCAAAAAGAAAATGTTCGCCATGCCTGCATTTTTTAAATTATTTTTTTTATTCGCTTCGCCGTTCAAAAACATTCCCCCAATAAAAATAAAACCTTTAATTTATTCCGGTACTTAAGTATAGCAAGAGGTACGCGATATTTTTGTGCCGGAGTAATATATTCCCAAAAATAAATTAGTTCCACAAATATTTGTAAGCGGTGTTAAAATCGGGACAAGATAAATTTAAAATTTTACAGAAAGGCGCGGACATTTTCGCGCAAAAAAAATGCGCGCCGCGGACGGAAACAAAAATGTCGCATCAGGATTTGATGATAAAGGCGATGACCTACCAAAGCCCGGAGGAGCTGCCCGTGGGGCTTGGGACGCTGCCTGCGGTATGGTTTAGGTACGGCAAGGACATGATCGGGCTTGCGAAACGTTTCCCGAAAATATTCGGGGAGATTAAAGACGACCACGACCCGCGCAATTGGCTCGGCCAATCGTACCGCGCGGGCAGCTACACGGACGAATGGGGATGCGTTTGGTCTAACATCGAGGAGGGGCTTTCGTCGATAGTCACGGAGCATCCGGTCAAGCGCCGCGAAGACATCCGCTCGCTTAAAATGCCGGAAAACAGAAACGGCCACATGCCGCACGGGTTCATGTACCTGCGGCTGTTGGATCTGCGCGGCTTTGAAGAGGCGATGCTTGACTTCGCGGACGAGTGCGGGGAGCTGCAAATTTTGATAGACCTCGTGGCGGAATACAACGTGATCCAAACTGAAATCATGGTAAAAAATTCCGGCGAGATAATTTATTTCGGCGACGACCTCGGCATGCAGGACGGGCTCGCAATAGGCCCCGCGAAGTGGCGCAAATATTTGAAGCCCGCGTTTGCAAAAATTTTCGCGGTGGCGCGCACGGCGGGCAAGTATGTTTACATGCACACCGACGGCCATATCCACGAAATAATACCCGACCTGTTCGACGCAGGCGTTCACATGGTCAACCCGCAGTACAGGGCGAACGGTTTGGACAACCTCGTGCGCGTCTGCAAGGGCCGCTATCCGATCAACCTCGACCTCGACCGCCAGATGTTCCCCTTCTGCACGCCCGCGCAGTGCAAAGACCATGTGGCGGAATGTTTGGACGCGCTGTTCATGCCCGAGGGCGGCTTGAGCCTGTCAATCGAGATCGGGCCCGACGTGCCGCTCGCCAACATCGAGGCGCTGTGCGAAGCGGCGGAAGCGGCGAGATATTACAGGTGAAAAGCGTGAAAATAAAATTTGAAAGGCGCGGACATGCTTTTGCGGATTGCCGATGCGTGACGCGAAAGGTAAAAAAGTGAACGCGAAGCCGAACATACTTTGGATAATAACCGACCAGCAGAGCCACAGCATGATGTCCTGCGCGGGCAATAAATATTTGAGCACTCCGGCGATGGATTCGATAGCTGCGGCGGGCGTGCGTTTCACCCGTGCGTACTGCGCGAACCCGGTCTGCCAGCCGTCGCGGTTTTCGCTAATGACGGGCGTATACCCATCGGCGGCGGGCATCGGCGGCGACGGAAAAACTACGGCGGGCGCGGCCGTGCCGGAATATGTTTCAAATAATTTGTTGGGCGAAATGCTGAAGCAAAACGGATACGACACCTTATACGGCGGCAAACAGGGCATACCGATGATGGACGCGGAATACTTAGGCTTCCGCTATTTTTGTGCGGACGAACGCGGCGCGTTGGCAAACGCCTGCGCAGATTATATACGTTCGGCAAGCGGACCCTTTGCGATGGTCGCGTCATTTATAAATCCGCACGACATATGTTTGATGGCGATAAACGACTTCGCGGCGGATGCGGACAACGAAACGGACAAACACATCGCAAAAAACATGCCGGTAGAGACCGCGTCGGTAAACAGGGCGGCGTCGCTGCGCCCCGGCGATAAATGCCCTCGCACGGGAACCCCGCAGGAGTTCCTTCCTCCGCTTCCGTTCAACCATATGCCCGCGGAGGACGAGCCCGAAGCGATAGATTTTTTAATAAACGAGCGCGGCTTCCGAAGGCTTGCCCGCGAGCGCTACACGGAAGAACAGTGGCGGCTTCACCGCCACGCTTACGCCCGCCTCACGGAAGAAGTTGACGGGCAGATCCAAACGGTGATCGACGCGTTAAAGTCGTCGGGCAAATTCGAAAACACCGTGATCATTTTGACGAGCGACCACGGCGACATGGACTCGGCGCACAAGCTCGAGCACAAGTCCGTCTTTTACGAAGAATGCATCCGCGTTCCAATGCTCGTCAA
>WRDG01000015.1 GCA_009783525.1 Defluviitaleaceae bacterium
CTTCGTAATCCGATGCGCCGCACAAACAATCTGTGCTTATGTCGTCGGCTGCAGCCTTAAACCCGTTGGCGGATACAATCAACGCTAGGATCGTGAAAATGTAAATAATTTTCTTTCCCATTTTGATTATCCTTTCTTATTAACAGCCTTCGTCCTCGCATTCTGACGGAGTTATACATCCGCCGCCCGGACGCGGAGAGCATTGGACGGTGCCCGTATCGCTGAACTTGCATGTTGAGCAAGAAGTGCTGTACGCATGCGTGCCGTTCATGCAAGGACCCGTTATTTTTGCATGGATTTTTGTTGTCCAATTGCCGTAATCAATATCCATTGAATTGCATATGACGCATTTTTTATGGCTTAAGATTCTTGTAACACAGGACAAGGGAGTAATCGACTGTATTTGCATGGACGTGTCAAAGACGACATAAATATGAAAACATATGTCTTCCTCGGTATTTTCATGCAAACCGCAAATTACTTCGTAATCCGATGCGCCGCACAAACAATCTGTGCTTATGTCGCCGGCCGCAGCCTTAAATCCGTTGGCGGATACAATCAACGCCAGGATCGTGAAAATGTAGATAATTTTCTTTCCCATTTTTTTTCGACCTTTCCGTCTAACAAAATTTTTGGTTCAATCAAACGCATACATAAGCATCATCCCCGGTTTTTTTTAAGTTTACCATCCATTTTTTTTTGCTTATTACACTTTGATGTTATACATCGATACATATTTATGCATTTGCATACACATATGTATCCGGGTTTGGCAATCACGGTTTTTTATGGATTTAAATGTGCTATATATAAAAAAAAGGAGGTATCCCGATGGAAACATTGTTATGGGCAATCGGTACGGCCAAAATGTTTTTTTATCTTGTCAGCTTTTATACTGCCGTAAAAATTATTAATTTGCGTCTTTCAGTAACAAAAAAAATTTTATTACTCTTAACGGGCACAGCTTTAGGATTTGGTTATTCGGCTGCGGTTGTATACGCAGGCGGTATTTTTCCCGCTGTGCTAGCCGATGTCGCCGGCGGAGCGGCGATGGTCATTTTGATTGCGTTAATTTTTGGCGTAAAACGCGGAGTCGCGTTGTCGGTGAGCGTAATTTCATACGGATTGCAATTTTCTGTGTTCGCCGTTACGGATTACATTATTTTTTCAACGGCAATGCAATTCGCGGATAAAATATTTTTCGAAACTGTTACTGCCGAAAACGCGTTGATATATATAGTCGGGTGCGCGTTTTCGGCGTTGGTCAAGATTTTTATTGTATTCGGCTTTTTCAAAATTGAGCGGCTAAAAAAAGGCTTTGCGCCGATATTCAACGAAGGAACCGCATTATTTTCATTAGCCGCTGCCGGGTTTTTTATTTTGTTTACAGCAGGCTTTCCGGTCAAATTTATAAACGTTTACGACTTTTTAAATTTGACTGTTTTTTTATTTGGTGCCGCCGTTTCCGGTGCGGGGATCATCTTGTTGGTAAAACGCGCAGTCACGATGAAATACGCCGACGACATTAGACAACGAGACATAGAATTTTTAGAAACAGACCTCAGAGAAAAAAACAGGCAGATTAACATTCTGACCGTCCAAACAGATATCTTGAGAGTCGAGAGCCATAAAATTAATCATCGTTTGACTGCGCTCGAAAGGTCGGTTGCGTGCCTGGCGGAACACGGCGCGGAGCTCAATGAAATTAACGATGACATAAAAAACATTTCGGACGGCTATCAAAATGGAGTGGACAAAATAAATATTTTGCAAAAGCTGCCTTCAACCGGAGTCGCTTCAATCGATCGTTTGTTGGAACACTTTCAAGAAAAAATACTTGGATTCGGGATCGATTTTGAAATAAAAATATACGGAAGCATTTTTGATATGACCGAAAAAATTATTTCGAAAAACAATTTAGAAACATTGATCGGCGACCTGCTGCAAAACGCGGTAAGCGTAGTTAACAAGAAAAACGACGGGCTAAAAAATATTTTTACCGTTATCGGCTCCGCAGGAGGACCGTATGAATTGACGGTTTTTGACAGCGGGGACATGTTTGACGCAAATTGTTTCGCAAAGCTCGGCGCGGAGCGCGTCACGACAAAACCCGTTAATGAAAAGGGCGGCATAGGCTTTATGACAGTATTCGACATTATGAATGAAAGCAAAGCAAGCCTTTTTATTGAGGAATTTGATCCGTCGAAAAGCAATTATTCCAAGTCTGTAACCGTCCGTTTTGACGGCAAAAAAACATACACGATAAAAACCTTCCGCGAAAACGAAATCCCGTTTTGCGAACGGTATTCGATTGTTAAATGATTTACGTTTGGGCTTTAATAATGGTAAACTGAAAATATCAAATGATTAACTTGATTTTACGTGCAGTTAAAAACGAAGAACAGTCAACGGGGAGTTTACGGATGGATACAATCAAGACGGTATTGATAGGCGCGGGCACGATGGGGCGCGGGCACGCGGCGCGCATATCGGCGTACGCGGGCGCGAAGCTCGCCGCCGTTTGCGACACATCCGCGGACGCTGCAAAAACATTGGCAAAAAAATACGGCGCCGGAGCTTATTCAGATTTCGATATCATGCTTAAAAAAGAAAAACCCGACGCGGTTTTTATCTGCCTTCCGCCTTTCGCCCACGGTGGGGAAGCCGAGGCGTGCGCTTCAAGCGGCGCGGCAATTTTTATGGAAAAGCCGCTGGCGCTGACGCTTGAACGCGCTAAATCAATTTGCGATTCGGTTGAAAAAAATAAATCAGTTTCAATGATCGGGTACCACCAGCGTTTCGGGGGCGCGGTAAAAAAACTGCGGGAGCTGATTGCAAACGGCGCGGCGGGTAGGCCGTGCCTGTTTGACGCGCGGTATTCATGCAACTGCGAGGGCCCCAAATGGTGGAGCGACGTCAACGGTTCGGGCGGGCAGATATTGGAACAGGTTATCCATACATACGACATGGCGATGTTTTTGATGGGCAAACCGTCCGATGCAAAAGCCGTAATGGGCAACCTCACGCATAAAGACGTGCCCGGGTATACGATCGAAGATGTGAGCGCGGCGGTAATTCGTTTCGAAAACGGAGCGCTCGCCACGGTTTGCGCGACAAATTGCGCCGTGCCCATGAGATGGGACAATCCCTTTTATGCGGTATTCGAAAATCTTACGGCGGACTTTTCAGACTACAACAACGCCGTTTTCGAATTTACAAACGAAAAACCTCCGCGCGCGGTCCGATTGTCGTTTGACACGGACGCTTATGAGGCGGAGGTTCGTCATTTTTTTGAGTGCGCGCGCGCGGGCAGGCAAACCGACTGTCCGTTAAGCGAAGGGCTCGAAGGCTTGAAGCTCGTCCTGCGGTTAATAGAGTCTGCAAAAAAAAATATTGATTAAAGATTTATTACGCAGGAGTATGTTTTATTGGCTACCGTTTTAAAAACAGCCGTGCCGTTTTCGAGCGCGGCTGTTATTTTTTTTCCGCCGCACGAAACATAAAAGTTGCCGGACAGGCATTTGACGCGGGCGGTTTCGCCGCATAAACTCAAAATTTCTGCTTCAATTATTTTTCCGCGCTTTGATGCGGAAACGGCAAACCCTCCCGCGGCACGGAAATTATTAAACGATGCGTCCTTGTCCGAAAGCCAGAACGGGAACAGACGGATCACGCCCCCCTGGCTTTGCAAAAGCATTTCGGTAACGGCCATAACGCCTATGTATTTGTTCTCTACCGAACGCCAGTCGTACCAAAGATAACCGGAATTGCCCAGCACCTCGGGCGGCATTTCGCCGGCCGACAAACGGTACGACGAAAACTGCCCGTATGTGAGGCGGTGTTCGAGCAAAATTTTCCGTATCGGCTCGAAATGTTTTTCGACGCATAAGCGAATTGATGGAACCACCGACGAAATCGGATGTATTATCGGGACGCCCGGATACATATTTTTTTCGGTGACGCTTGACGTGAAGGGGTTTTGCAAATCGGTCTGCTCTATCATGAGGCGCATCGCGGATGTGAGCGTGTCGCCGCCGTCGCCGTCTATGTACTCGCCGGGGAAAACAATCCAGCCGCCGCCGCCCCATCTGCTGTGCCTCGCCGTGTCTGCGCGGACGGCGGGTTCTTTTAACGGATGATGCTTATCGAGCGCAACCCAGCCTTCGCCGTTTTCGTCGACGCCGTGTTCGATCGGCGGGACTTTTTTTCGCGCCTCGCGCCACTTCTTTTGCCACTCCTCGTCTGTTCCGAGAGCTTCGGCCGCGCTAAGCGCCCGGTCGAAAGCTTTTTTGAACATGCACAGGTCGGTGATTACGTTACGGTTGCCAACGAACCCGCGCATAAAACCGTCGGGTTCTTCCAGACGTATCGACGGATAAATTTCGCCGCTTTCGCTGCCGTATTTTTCCATATAGTTGTAATAAAAAACAGCCGCCTGCTTTAAAAAACAGTAGCCGTTTTCGCGCAGCCAATCTAAATCACGGGTGTATTCGTAATGATTCCAAAGCGGCTGGCCGAGCCAGCCGGTGAGCGCGAGAGCGCGGCCCATAAAATTGCTCGTATCGAAATGTTTGTGCGACATGATCGGAAAATACGCGAGGTCGACGTAAACGCCGTCCAGCCCGAAGATGAGCCGCGCATGTTTTTCAAAAACGGGCATTGTTCTGTTTACGAACGCGGCGTAAATGTCGATCCATTCCGCATGGTTGGTAGCGAGCGCTGTGCAGTACCATTTTTGGAAATTGTGGTTAAGGTGGCAGGTGCCGTGCCAGGGGATCACGTCCTGCACGACGACGTTTCCTCCGCTGCCGAGCGTCGTCATACCCGGCCGCAGAGCGCAGCCGTAGCCGAAATGGTTTCGGTACCAAACGGACTCCAGTTCCGCGTCGTCCAAAGCGATATTGGATGCGTCCCAAAATTCGCCCCAAGCTTTTTGATGCGAAGCGTAAATTTTTTCGAAGGAGCTTTTCGGAGATGCGAGAAGCAGTGCGCGTTTACGCGAAGACAATGTTTCTTCCTTGCACAGAAACACCGATGGTGTTTCTTCCTTGCACAGAAACACCGATGGTGTTTCTTCCGTGGATTCGAATAAAACACTGTCCGACAGCGCCGGCATCTGCGACAGGTCAAATCCGTCGCGGTCGGTGGCGGCCGCGACGCAAAACGAAGCAGACGCGCCGTCCGCGAGCGAGCAGTACTGTCTCACGCGCCATGCGTAGTGATGTTCGACATACGCCGCATCAACGCCCGCTCCGCTCTGCGGGAAACGCGCCGCCAAATGCCAGGTAAATTCGTCTATGTCAAATCCGCCGGGTATAGTTTGGCTTATGGTCGTTAGATATTCGGTTTCGCGTTGTATGACAGGCAGCGGCAATGTGTTGTCAGAATCGTCTGGCTCTTTTTCGAGCACGAGCGCGAACCAGGGGATCTGCCCCTTTGCGTGCGCGTTGATCCAAAAGCGGTTGAAACCGCGCTCCGCAAAAGCGTTTACGGTAAGAATGCCTTTTGTAAAAATAAATTTCGTTTCGAGGGTGCCGTCAGATAGGCGGACACGAGTTGTAACCTTCGTGTTGCTTAGTCCGGGATGGTACAGGCGGATGCACCCGGCCCGCTTTGGGTTAGGCGGACGCCTGAACAATCCGCCGAGCCTGCCGTTATAAAAATCGTGTTCATTATCTTTCGGATCGAAATTCCATCCCGCTTTTAAATCCCTGTCTTTTTCCGCCATCATATTTATAAGCTCGTCATGCGGTAAAATGTCTGTTTCGGGATAAGCTTCAAGCCTCGCGTCCCAAACGTCCGCTTTGCCCAAAACAATTTTTATTTCGTGCGGATAAATATTTACGCTTGCGCCGAGCTCGCCGCTTCCCAAATGGATCGATTCGAACGGATGCGTAAGCGCGCCGTCGATAATAAAGTCGTGCCGCGATATTCGTTCGCGCCAAAAATTATTTTCTGTCAAAATAATTTTCCTTTCCATTTAAATAAGAAACATTTTCGGTTTTTTTATGCAAGGAGAAACACCTACATTAAAGAAGAAAAACCTTCGGAGTTTTTTTGCAGGGAAGAAACACCGAAGGTGTTTCTGTGCAAAGAAGAATTAATTGCATATCACATTAAAAGCAAAAAAAACAAGGCCGAAAAATCGGCCTTGTTTTGAATGAAAATTATTTTAGTACGAACTCTTTAATGTTGCTGCCGTTGCCTTTTATGTCGTATTGAAGCGTATAGCCGGCAAGATCGTGGTTTGCGCCGAAAATAAATTTGCCGTCCAAGTTTGCGTTGTTACCGGCTAACTCGACCTCGAATTTTTTGCTCGAAACCGTATCGTTTGAAAACATTGCGGATACGGTAAACGTAAGCACCCAAACCCTGCTGTTTTTATAAGTTTCTGCAATGCTTATAATCTTTGCGTTTTTATAACATACAACCGATACGCAGACGCACGGTTCCTGACCGCAATTTTCGCAAACGGAAGCTTCTTCGCAGACGCACGGCTCCTGACCGCAATTTTCGCAGACGGAAGCTTCATCGCAGACGCACGGCTCCTGACCGCAATTTTCGCAGACGGTAACGGGTTCTTCGATGTATCGGCCGCGCACCAGCGTGACAAGAGACTGCGCGGGTATCGGTATCAAATCGTTTTCCGTGTACGTCGCCGAATGCAAGCAATTTACATCGTCGTCGCCGGTTGTAATAATGTATTTATACTCGCCGCTCGGCGCACCGCTAAGAATTATTTCATACTCTTTGGTGGCGTTTGTATTGACGAATATCAAAACTGTATTGTCCATTTCGTCGTGAACAAAAGCTGTGGCAAGCAAATCTGCCGGAGTCGCGCCGGTTTCGTTGTCGACAACGTCAAGCCCGACGCGCACTGCACCCGGACGTATGTACCTGTAGAACTGCTTCGTTACGTAATACATATTGCCTTTGTTTGTACCGTCAAGAGTTCCCGGACCCTGAAGAATACCTTGCTCGGTATTTCCGGATGTCATGCCGTAGTTTAACCATACCCATCCAGATATATCTGCGTAAGCCAATGCCGATTGAATGGCGGCGGCATATTCCAACGCCGGCCGGTGATTGTACTGCGTGCCGGGTATTGTCCAGCTGTTGATATAGCCGGATGTCTCTGTCATCCAATAAGGTTTGGGTTCGCCTGTCGAATGGTTGCGTTCCTTTTCTGCGGCCCATTGGTTTTTTAAGGACGTTAAGCCGGACGGAGCAACGCCGTCCGAATATGAATGCGTCGCCCATACATCAATCAAATCCAATGCTTCTTTGTCGGCCACAATTTCCTCGTGGAATCTGTTGCCGGGATTGCCGCCGGTTTCCCAACCCAATATTCCGTCCGCGCCGTGTATCAAAACTTCCGGATGCGCCGCTTTAACAATAGGCACCACGGCCTTTATCATTTCGATATACTGCTGCCGCGTAAAAGCCGTGCTGTTGTAAAACTGCACGACATTCGGTTCGTTCTGCAGGCTCAGGCCGTACACGTTCGCTCCGACGCTTTTATACATATCAATGCCCGAAATAAGCCACTCGGCATATTCCGTGTAGTAAGCCGGGTTAATAATTCCGCCGTTTGTATGCTGGGGAATTTTATATTCGCCGGGCGGCGAAAATACGGTCAAGATGATTTTCAAATCGATATTCAAATCGTTTGCTTTGCGAACTATTCCTTCTACAGTCGGACGGATTTTTGCCCAGTTGGCATCGACGTTTGCCCCGACAAAACGGTTTGAATCTACAGGGTTGTTTGGATACAGGATATTGCGCCACATTGTTGCGCCCATATCAAAGAAAGCGTCTTCAAGCCATTGTTCGTCCCAAAAATAGTCTGGGTTTCCGTTGTGCCACCATGCGTCTTTGCCGTAGGCAAAACCAAAACCTTCGATGGTTTGATGAGTTTCGGCTGTATTTATTGTCACCGTTGCGGTTATGTCTTCGACATAGTCTTCGGGGACAAGCCTCATTAACGAAATATCGTCTATGTACAGCGGCACCGAAAGTGCCGGGGTCCAAATGCTGATCCTTATATTTGAAGCGCCTTCCGGTATTTCGAAATCCTGCTTTAAATATGTCCAATTACGGTGCAAATGGTCGAAACGAAGCACGACATGCGCGTCGCTCGAAGCGCCGTCCGGTCTGTATGACAAAGACACATGAATGAAATCGCCGTTTGCCGCTCCCGCCTCAATCATTCCCCATGCGCTCAACCTATACGTAAAACCGGGTATTAACGCCGAAAAATTTGGGTTTTGCGTTCCGCTTTGGCCGCCTCCCGCGTCAGAATTTGCGGGGCCTATTTTTAACGCCGCCGCGCCGTTGTAACTGACTGCATTTTGAACGCTTGCTCCGCCGTAGAACGACCAATCTGCGGAACCGTTTTCGAAACCGCCGTTAAAAATCAAATCGTTTCCGATCGTTTTAAATCCGTCGGGCGCGTCCTGGTAACCGCCCGGAGGAGTTAGCATTACCAACTGAGCGTCGGCTAAATAAAAAACTGCGTCTGTTATTTGCGTCGCTCCTCCGCCGGAGCTGCTTTGGATTATTACAGCCCAGTCCGCCGCATTGTTTAAAGGATCGGCGCCGGGCGGCATGGTAAAGTAAAATTCGGTTTTAGACCATTCGGCAGTGGGAATAATGAGTTTTTCGTTAAAAAATTTTGGCGCAACATTTTCCACATAATATGTTTCTTTTAAATATAAAGGAATTTCCGTATCCGTATTTTCAAACTTAGTCCAAATGCTTAAACGGTATGTGCGGTTAGGCTGCAGAACGAGATTACCGTTTTGCCAGCCCTGCTGCTGTATGAATACCGAGCTTCCGGTCGCTACGCGAATAGCAGGCGCGCCGAAGTATTCGCTTTCGGCTGTGGACAGCGACGCCGCATTGGCAACATTTTGCCAGCTTCCGCCGCCGGGAAGATTTCCGCCGTTAAGCATGTTAGGTCCCACCGTCCATCCTTCAAAGTCATTGGGGTCTGTGATAATCGGCAGGGGAGTGGGTGTCGGCGTGTGTATCGGCGTTGGTGAAGGCGCCGGTCTGCTTATTTCTTCTATGCAGACTTCGGCAATTTTAAAATCGATAGGATCGCTGTCGACGCCGATCCAAATCATCCAAAATTCCGCATAATCTATCATGGTAAACGTCGTAGAAGCGGTCAGCCATTCACCGTGACCCGACATAATTATCCTTGCGGCTTCGTAGTTTGAATTCCAATTAGCGCTGACGTTTATCCTTGGATTGCCGGAAAAAAATGCCGAAGCGGCAAAATATGTGACGGTCAGGCGGTATTCGAAACCCGGCGTCAAATCTACTTCCGCAAAATGGCGTGCGTTTACCAATTGCATATACGGGCTCGCCGCGGGTATTAACAATACATTGCCGTATTGCGCGTCCTGCACGATTTCGGCAATACCTTCTCCCCATACGCTCCAGCCCGCAATACCCTGTGAAAAATCACCGTTCGGAAGCAGATTGTTTGCGGGGGCGGGCGTCGGGGTTTCGGTGGGAACCGCAGTGGGTACTGCCGTTGGGGTTGCGGTGGGAGTAGGCGTGGGATTAATTGTCGAAGGGGGCGTCAATTCCACGAGCTTAACATCCGTAATATGCAGCACATCGTTAAGGGGCCTTTCGTTATTTATGTTCCAGCCTCTTTCGTTATCTATTCGAATGGCATGGTTTCCGTCCCCGACAAGGTCTGCGGGTGTTTGGAATACAATTTCAATGTATTGCCATTCTTCTCCGAAAGCAAATGGCTGCGCGTACGACTGAGCGCTCGTTATAAAGTAGATAAGCTCTACCAAAGCGTCTTCGCCGGGGTTGCCTTTGCCCCAAGCTGACAGTCTGTAAGTTGTTGAAGGTTTCATTTCGGCTATGTTCCAATTGCTCCAGGCCTGTTGCTGCAAAAAAACCCTCCCGTATGAAGGGCCGACGGCAAGGGCATTTACAGTTGAACCGTTCGGGCCTGTTACCGGTTCAACCCTCGGAGCTTCGCCGGAGCTGCCGGGTACGGCGGTGCGCCATACGCCGCCGAGACCGTTTTCAAAATGACCGTCTCTAAGCAGGTTGGGTCCAGCCTCCCATTCTTCGTAGCCGGATGAATCCGTTTTTGCCTGTATAGGCGCAAACAATCCAATAAGCATACATAATGACAGAATCGCTGCCATCATTTTTCTTTTAAACAATTGATTCCCTCCATGTTGAAAATTTTTACGTTCTGTTAAACAACATTACCATTAAAGCAATTTAGATTTAGTGATACATTTTACATATTTGTTAACGAATTTTTACAGAAATAAAAATAACCTCAGCTTATTCCGTATTTTGAACAGTTTTATTCCAGTCGGTGCGCAAATAATGCACCGCTATAACTGCTACGGCTATAAACCAGGTTATGGGGTAACACATCGAAACGGTCGTAATGGTTAAACTCCACTGCGTGACAAAAAATAAATAAATTTGCCGAATGACAACAAATGAACCGATGCATGCGACTGTCGCGACTTTAACGTCTCCGGCTCCGCGCAAAGCGCCGGGAAGGATGTTGAAAAAAATAATCAAAAAATAAGCCGGGGCGAAAACACGCATAAAGGCCATTCCGTTTGCATAGATCACCTCGTCGCCGGAAAAAATTCCGAATATCTGCCTGCTGAATATAAGCGCGATTGCCGCGAGAACCGCCACGCCCGCGCCGCCTAGGACGATTGCCGCCTTAACGCCGTCCCTTGCGCGCTTGACCTGCTTCGCGCCCAAATTTTGCGCGACAAATGTCGAAACCGCAAGCCCCATGCTTAAAACGGGCAAAAAAATAAACGCCTCTATGCGGCCGTATGTGCTTTGCGCCGCGACTATATCCGCGCCCAATCTGTTGAAATATGATTGGACCACCATGTTCGAACCGCTTACGATCGACCCTTGCAGCCCTCCGGGCAATCCGATAGAGAGCACGTCTTTCATAACGTCGCGGTGTATTTTTAATTTGCGCAGGTCAAGCCGAATTTCTGATTGTGAACGGCACAGCAGCACGATAACAAGAGCGGCGCAAACCAGTTGGGATATGACCGTCGACCAGGCTACGCCCGCGACCCCCCATCCGAACGCCGTGACGAAGATCAGGTTTAAAATTATATGAAGAACGGCGGTTATAAATAAAAGAAGCAGCGGCCGTTTCGAATCGCCCGTTGCCGTAAGCACAGCCGCTCCCATGTTGTAAACGGTGAGCCCGATCAATCCCGAAAAATAAATGCGCAAATAAATTGTCGCGCCTTCGATAATTTCTTCCGGAGTTTGCAGCAATCGCAAAAAATAGGGCGTGTAAGCGAATCCTACTGCCGAAAGGACAACTCCCAGTATTATCGAAAGCAAAACGGCCGTGTGAATCGCTTTTTTTAAGCCGGCGTAGTTCCGTCCGCCGTAAAACCGCGAGATCAATACGCTCGCGCCGCCCGAAAGCCCGACGAAAAACGAAACTATCATGTTGATAAGCGCGCCGGACGAACCGACTGCGGCAAGAGCGTGGCGGCCGACATAATGCCCGACCATAACCGCGTCGAAAGCATTGTACAGCTGCTGCAAAAAATGACCCATCAAGAGAGGAGCCGCAAACCTTATAAGCAATGTCCAAATGGAACCGGAAGTAAGATCTAAACTTTTCAAAAAATATTCCTTCTTATAAAAATGACGCAAAACACGAATCACTTAAGGGAACATCTATAAACTCCTTGCACAAAAACACCTTTAATTTAAATGAAGACATCTTCGGTGTTTATAGCATCGAAATTTCAAAATGGCAGCGTATAATGCAATTAAACTATCATATACACAAGCAGTTGATTTTTCAAGAGACCGTAAAAAAAGGCGAAAGTATTAGAAAAAAAATATTTATTGCGTTGAAATGCTAACGAAAGGGAGGTGAAAAAAAGCCGTATGTACAGCATGACAAGAATAAATTATTCCATATAATTTAACGTTCGCGAACCGAAAAATTTTAGCAAAAAATCATTCATGCAAAAATAAACGTAAATTTTCAAGTATAAGTGTAAAAAATTAAAAGATAGAATTATTTGCAAATTTTGTAAAAAAAACAGCCGCATGCCATTTTCAACATGGCTCGCGGCTGTTCTGTTTTATTAATTTAAAACAAAAATTATTAATATTACGCTTGATTAATCGAGCACGCCTTTCATTCCCGTTTTAACCATGGGTGCGGGACGCTCGGGCGCGGATTCAATAACTGTGTGCTTTCCGCTTTCGAAGCTGCGCTGGAACCCGGTCATCACTTCGAGCACATGGAACGTAAGCTCGCCGTTAGCTCTGTGGGCGCGACCTGTTTGAATGGCCTTTGCCATGTCGGCGAGCCCGAGGCTGCGCGAGTCTTCGGGATAGTCGAAGGCAACCGGTATTTCGAGGAACTCGCCGCGCTCGGGTCTGTACAGACGTACCGGCCCGCAAAAACCGTTCGGGTCTGGAACTATGAGCGAACCTTCGGAGCCATAAATTTCAATTATGGGCAGCCTGTGTGCGAAAACGTCGAAGCTCATGATGATCGAACCCATCACGCCCGAAGCGAATTCCATTACGCCGTTTATATGTGTCGGCACGTCAACCGTCACGACCGTGCCGTAATGAGGTTGGCTTGTAATAAGCCGGGTTGGGAACGAGGTCTTGGTTATGCCGGACACTTTTTTTACGGGGCCTAAGAGATTGACCAACGCGGTAAGGTAATAGGGGCCCATGTCGAGCATGGGGCCGCCGCCGAATTTATAATAAAACTCGGGATCGGGATGCCAGGTTTCGTGCCCGCGTCCGACCATGAACGCAGTCGAGCCGACAGGCGTGCCGATGTAGCCGTCGTCGATGAGCTTGCGGCATGTCTGTATGCCCGCGCCGAGGAACGTGTCGGGCGCGCCGCCGATTAAAACGCCACGCTCCTTGGCGGCATTGCGGATTTTAATTCCTTCTTCGAACGAAGCGCCGAGCGGTTTTTCCGAATACACATGCTTGCCTGCGGCGATTGCCGCGAGCGAAACGTCGAGGTGCTCGTACGGCCGCGTTATGTTCAAAACTATATCGACGGCAGGGTCGCGGAACATCTCGTGCATGTCGGCGTATTTATGCACGCCGTAGTTTTGCTTTGCGCGTTCTGCCCGCTCGTCCACCAGATCGCACACGCCGGCTATCTCAATCTCTTGAAAAACCTGCGTAATATTTTTTAAATATATGCCGCTTATCGAACCAACGCCGACAATGCCGATTTTTATTTTTCCCATTTTTGTCCCCCTTATTAATACATTTGCGCCGTGTTAAAAAACCTGTCGACCGTCAGCCCGTTGTCGATTGCGAATTTTTTGCCTGCGGCCGCCCAAAGCATTCCGCGCTTCATTATGATTTGCGCGTTCGGCGAATTGTCAAACACATCGTCGTGGTGACCCAGCGACGTATAAAAAACCCTGCCGTTGCCCCATGTTTTTGTCCATACCACGGGCATATCCACAGGCTTGTTAGAAACATGGTAGTAAGTTACGGCAGGGAACCGCGTCGTAGCCAAAATTTCGACCGCGGGGTCGATGTGCAGGTAATAATGCTCGCTTTTTACCGGGAAGTCCGACAGGCCTTCCGTGATCGGGTTGGATGACGATGATATGTTGACGGTATACTCCACGCCGTCGCCGCCGGGATGGCTGACCCATTGCCCGCCCGTTATAAACTGCCACTCGACGTCCCATCGGAACGAGTCGCACATGCCGCCGTGGCATCCGGCCAAACCGACGCCCGCGCCCACCGCCTTGGCGACGTTTTGGGTATACTTGCCTTCGATCTGGCCCATTGTCCAGCAAGAAACCATCAGGTCGAGCGCCATCAAGTCGTCAAGGTTGTCAAGACATTCCAATGTGTCCGATACGGTCACATTAAAACCTTCCTGTTCCAACAAACCCGCAAACCTTTTAGAAGTCAGCTTGGGTTCGTGCCCGTCCCATCCGCCCTGAAAAATTAAAGCTTTTTTCATTTTGCCACCTCGTCTGTTTTATTTTATATTTCGCAAGAAACCGATTTGCCCGATGCGCCCGAAATAAAAATATTGTCGATTACGTTCATTACACGGAGCATTTCATGTGTTTTTACGGCCGGTTCTTCTTTTCCGTTAAGAACCTGCTCGATGTTTTTATAAAAGTTTAACGCGTCGCCCTCCACCTTCGGCAGGGGAAGCTCCTCGACCGTGTGCTTCGGCCTCGGCGCCATCGAACGGGTGGGGCCCGCGGCGGTGTAAACGATCTCTTCGGCCCATTCCAAATCGTCAGTGTTCGCAAGCTTAACGATTTTTCCCTTTGATTCCCAGCCTACGATTTCTACCGTGCCGTTTTTGCTGCATACATGCCACCGCGGCTGGACGATAAAGCAATTCATCGAAATGTTTATGAGTGCGGCAAAGCCGCTTTTGAAACGCAAATTCGCGCTGAAAACGTCGTCTACCTCGGTTGAATTCACATAATGCAGCTGCGCGTATATGCTTACGACGGGTTCTTTTATCAGGTCGAGCATTTGGTCTATGAGATGCACTCCCCAATCGTAAACCATGCCGCCGCCGTTTATCTTGTGCCCGCGCCAGCCATGTATCCCGCCCCGCGAACCCTGCACCCTGCTTTCGATATAATAAGGCATGTCTAATATTTTTTCCGCGATAATTTTTTTTACCGTCATATAATCCGTGTCCCATCTCCTGTTTTGATGGGACGTGAACAATTTTTTGCAGCGTTCCGAAACTTTTATGACCTCGGACAATTCCGCCGAGTTTAAGCAGACGGGTTTTTCTACAATTACGTTTTTCCCTGCCTCCAAACAGGCGACGGCATACGGCGCGTGAACGTCGTTTGGCGTTGCGATAAGCACCAGGTCTATGGCCTTGTCGCTGTATAATTCGTCCGGGCTTGAGTAAAGCTTGAGCTCCTGCTTGACGATATTGCTTATCGCTTCTTCGCGGATGTCGTACGCTCCGGTAATTTTTATTTGCGGCAGGCCTTCGCGAAGCCTTTTATGATGATACCCCGCGACTCCGCCGTAACCGATAACGGCCATGTTAATTGACAAATTTATTCCCCCGTCATTTTACAAAGGCTCTTTTTGGTGATTATACGAAATAAAATAAGTTTTGCAATTTTTCTTGGCAGGGCGTTAAGCCGACTGTTTGTTGAAAAATATTTTTTTTGCAAATATAATAAAAAAAATTGTGAGGATTGTTAAGGAGGATTTTTTATGCAGAAAGGAAGAAACACCGAAGGTGTTTCTGTAAATCGATTCATTGATAAAGGCGGCGGCGCCGTCAATGTGCCGGCGGGCAATTTGGACAGAAACACCGAAGGTGTTTCTACCTTAGCTGTAAATCAGTATGTGGCGAAGGTATTCGGCTGGATGTTCATCGGGCTGCTCGTGACATGTCTATCTACGGCCGGGATATTTGCGATGATGGGCAGCGAATGGTTTGCGGATATCGTTTACGGTCTTACGCAAATCATAATCGTCGTATTTATCGTGGAGCTCATTATGGTTTATTTTATTTCGTCGCGCATAAATAAAATGAACCCCGCGCTGACCGTGGCGCTGTATTTAATTTATGCGGCGCTCAACGGATTGACCGTCGGTTTTTTTGCGGTCATTTACGCGAGGCAAACCGCTATACTGGCATTCGGTTTAACGGCCGTGTGTTTCGGGATTATGGCTCTGTACGGATTTTTTACTCAGGCGGATTTAACGAAGGCAGGCAGTCTTTTGATGATGGGCCTGATCGGAATAATTATTATGTCCGTGGTAAATCTTTTTTTGGGCAGCGGTTTGCTCGACTATTTAATCTGCATAGCGGGTTTGTTTATTTTTTTGGGTCTTACCGCATACGACACGAAAAAAATTAAGACTGTATACGCTCCCGCGGCTTTGCAGGCGGAAAGCACCGGCGAATACAGCGGGCAGGTGTTTTCGAGCAACTTGGCAATATCGGGCGCGTTGGCGCTCTATTTGGATTTTATCAACTTGTTCCTGTTTATAATAAGGTTGCTTGGAGGACGCGGACGCAGTTGATAACGCATTTTACTTATGTCGTAACGGCGTTTATAATAACCGCTTGCGGTTATACTAACCGCTTGCGTTTATAATAAACGCTTGCAAAAGGGAACCTCTATAAACCCGGCTGAGACAATTTTTTATCCTTTCGAATGTACCAACGAAGGATAAAAAATTGAACGAAGCGGAGTTTATAGAGATTCCCAAAATACAATCGTGAAGGGAGTCATTTAATGGCTAAACTTACAAAAATGATGGATGGCAATGAAGCGGCCGGATATATATCATACGCGTTTACGGAAGTAGCGGGTATTTATCCGATTACGCCGTCGTCCAACATGGCCGAGCATGTTGACGAATGGTCTGCAAACGGCAAGAAAAACATTTTCGGCCAAACTGTCAACGTAATCGAAATGCAGTCCGAAGCGGGAGCGGCGGGAACCATGCACGGTTCGCTTGCCGCGGGCGCGCTTACGACGTCGTACACGGCGTCGCAGGGTTTGCTTCTTATGATACCGAACATGTTCAAAATGGCGGGAGAGCTGCTGCCCGGAGTGCTTCACGTAAGCGCTCGCGCCGTAGCGAGCCACGCCCTTTCTATTTTTGGCGACCATTCCGACGTCATGGCATGCAGACAAACGGGATTTGCAATGCTGGCGTCGTCCAACCCGCAGCAGGTCATGGATTTGGGAGCGGTTTCGCATATGTCGGCAATAAAAGGGCGCGTGCCGTTTTTACATTTTTTCGACGGTTTCCGCACTTCGCACGAAATTCAAAAAATTAAAACCTTGGATTATGAAGATTTGGCAAAAATAGTCGATTGGGACGCGATCAAAACTTTCCGCGGCAACGCGCTTAACCCGGAGCATCCGGTGCTGCGCGGCACGGCGCAAAACCCAGACATATTTTTTCAGGCCCGCGAGGCTTGCAACCCGTTCTATACGGCCATCCCGGCGGTGGTCGAGTATTACATGGGCGAAATAAACAAATTAACCGGAAGCGATTACAAGTTGTTTAATTATTACGGCGCAAAAGACGCCGAAAACATAATTATCGCAATGGGTTCGAGCTGCGACTGCATCGAAGAAACCGTCGACTA
>WRDG01000016.1 GCA_009783525.1 Defluviitaleaceae bacterium
CATTAAGGGATTTTTCGAAGTGCAAAACCGTTTTTACAGTTAACCATCGAATGCTTGCATTCGATGATTAACTCGGTTTTGCGCGAGGAAAATTCCGGTTTTAGGGGATTTTCGAAGTGCAAAACCGTTTTTACAGTTAACCATCGAATGCTTGCATTCGATGATTAACTCGGTTTTGCGCGAGGAAAATTCCGGTTTTGAGAATTTTTCTTTAGAAAAATTTTAGGGAATTTTTCGCGGCAAAATATTTTCAAATTCCTTTTTTTTCGCAATGAGATATTCCAAGCAAACATTTTTGAATTTTTACTTTTTTATCCGTGAGATTGACTTGATAATCCAATGATAATAAACTAATAAAAATTGTGCAATTTGTAAGATTTACAACATAAAAAGAAAACAAACATTCGATTGCAGAGTCAATATGAAAAATTACAAAATCGCTGTTTGTAACACTACGGTAATATAAAACGTTCCGCATAAACGTGGTGTCTCAAACAGCAAATTTGTATGATTTGTAAATTGTAATCCTAGTGTAACAATACGGTGACAAAATGGAATGGATAGAAGTCCGTGTTACGTGCAAAAATATTTGTACGGAACTCATATATAGTATTTTATATGACTTCGGCATCAGCGGCGTTCAGTTAATTGACGATAACGAAACCGCTTTGTTTTTGTCCGAAAATCCTTTGCATTGGGATTATGTTGACGAAAACCTTATTAAGTCTTTGTCCGGCGCCTCTGCGGTTACAATAATTTTTTATCTCGCCAACAATCCGGACGGAATTTCAGTGTTTAAACAAATTAAAACCGCGCTCGCTTCCGAACAACTTTATGAAGAAATTTTTTCGGACATAAAAGACGACGAAACATGGCTTAACGAATGGAAAAAATATTATGTTCCGTTCAAATGCGGCAAAAAAGTTGTCGTAAAGCCTTATTGGGAAAATTATGAGCCGGTTCTTGGCGACATTGTTTTTACAATCGACCCCGGTTCAGTTTTCGGCACGGGCTTGCATGTTACAACGCAGCTTTGCGTCGAAGCCCTCGAAAAATTTATACGCCCCGGCGATTCGGTTTTTGATATCGGCTCGGGCAGCGGCATACTCATGCTCGTTTCAATATTGCTCGGGGCGGGATTTGCCGCCGGCTGCGACTTCGACCCGGCCGCAAATGATTCCGTTTGCACAAACGCGAAATTAAACGGCATCGACGCATCAATGTACCGCTTCTTTTACGGCAATCCTTTTGCAGACGAAAATTTGCTTTGCAATATTTCGCAAAAAAAATTTGACAAAGTTGTTTGCAATATTGCTTCGGACGCGGTGCTCACGGCTTTTAAGCATGTAAAAAAAATTATGGGCGAAAACTGCATTTTTATAGCTTCGGGCATAATCGACGAACGTCTCGGCGAAATTTTATCCGCGGCGCACGAACACGGATTTAAAGCAATAGAAAAATTCGGCCGCGACGGCTGGCACATGGTTGCATTTATTAATAATAATTAATTTAAACTCGAAAGCGCGGATTTTTTTCGATGCCTAAATTTTTTGTTCATCCCGATCAAATTAACAACGGGCAAATTATTTTAAGCGGCGACTCGGCTCATCATTTGGTGAATGTGCAGCGGGTACGCTTAAACGAAAAATTACTGGTTGGCGACGGCGTTGTGTTCGACTACCGCTGCTTTGTTGCTGAAATATTTTTAAAGCCTCCTTCCGTTTTGCTAAAAATAATTTGCCGCGAAAAAAATAAAACAGAGCCGCAAGCAAAAGTTACGCTTTACCAGTCTTTATTAAAAGGAAGCAGCATGGACACGGCGGTGCAAAAATGCGCAGAGGGCGGCGTCCACGCTATTGTTCCCGTGGTTTCAGCCCGTGTTGAAGCGCCGCCTCCGGACAAAAATAAACTGGCGAGGCTAAACCGAATATCAGAGTCTGCCGCCGGCCAAAGCATGAGGGGCATCGTCCCCCGTATACATCCCGCCGTCACATTTTATGAGGCAATAAATAACAGTCACGAAATTTTTTTGGCCGCTTACGAAAACGCCGAAGATCCTACTGTATCAGGCAAACTCAACGCTGTACGCAATATCAAAGACATTGGCCTGATGGTCGGGCCCGAAGGCGGATTTTCTGACGACGAGGCAAAAATAATTAAAGATTTTGCCGTAACACTCGGGCCGCGGGTGCTTCGCGCCGAAACCGCCGGGCTTTACGCGCTTGCTCAAATTTTTTGCATGCTCGGAGAGTAAAATAAGCAACGCTTGTTAAAAATTAAATTTATACCGGAGGTTTGAAAATGCGACGCACGCCACAGTACGAAATAATAATCAAATTTGCTCAAAAATTATTTACAGTCAATGAAATTTACGACCGCGAAGAAATCGTTTCAAGAATTTGCAATGCAACGCAAATTTCAAAAAAAAGTTTTTTGCCTACTGATTATTGTTACAACCTGACAAACAAAGGCCGGGACGAAAAAAAGTACAGATCAATGTTTGAGCAGATAAAACGCGGACGCGGCGCGAAGTTTAAATATTTGGGCTTGGATTGCGATTATAAAGGCATGGTTCAACATTTTGCCAAAAAGCCGAAATAATTTTTCTTCTTTATGTAAAAAAGTATTTTTTTGTTTAGTAATAAGTAAATTTTTTTGCGTTAAAAACTTTGAAATCATTTAACAAACAATTTACATAAATAAACGGAGTGATTTTTTTGGACAAACCAATCAAAATTTTTATTGTCGACCATTCCGATGTGCTGCGCAAGATGCTGGCAAACATCCTTTCGTCGGATCCGGAAATAGAATTTGTCGGCGAAAGCCCGAGCGTAAAAACCGCTCTGCTTACCCTTGACGAATACTCTCCCGACATGATCATGATCACGGTCGGGCCGAGCGACGATTTGGCGGTAGGCGACGTATACAAGCAGTTTAAGGCGATCATGCCCGGCATCCACATCATCCTTTGCATCGCAATAAAGGACGTGGGCAGCATGACTCCGCAGGTTCACGCCGTAGGAGCAGATTTCGTCACGATCCCGTTCAACAAAAACATAGTGCTTAAAGCGATAAAGGATCATATAAACCGAGCATGATTTATTTCGACAACGCCGCCGCCACGCCGGTTTCCGCCTGCGCGGCAGCCGCCGCCGCCGACACTTTCGGCAATCTTTTCGGCAATTCGTTTTCGCCTCACGCCGCAGGCTTTGCCGCGGAACTCGCCGTCAAAAATTCAAAATGTTTTTTAGCGCAAGAATTAAGCTGCAAGCCCGACGAGCTGTTTTTTTTGTCGTCCGGCTCCGAAGCGAACCGTTTTGCCTTATGCCACGCGGCCCGCAGCCTGCGGAAAAAAAACGGCGGCTCGCACATAGCCTGCGCTTTGGGCGAGCATCAATCCGTCGAAGACGCCTTGACAATTTTGCGCGGCGAAGGCTTTTGCGTCACCTATTCCCCGCCCGACCTTGTCAGTGAATATGTAAACGAAAACACCGTTCTTGCCGCCGTTTCAGAAGTGAGCAACGAAACCGGCCACATATGCGACATTAAAAAATTTTGCGTTTCCGTAAAAAAAATAAACCCCCGCACCGCCGTTTTTGCAGACGGCGTGCAGGGGTTTTGTAAATTGCGCGCGCCCGAGTCTTTCGCCGACCTGTATACATTCAGCGGTCACAAGGTTCATGCGCTAAAGGGAATAGGCGGCGTCGCGGCTCGTAACGGCCTGTCCGCGCAGCTTGCGGCAAATGTTTTTTCCTCTTCCGAAAACACGACAGGCATTCTTTCGCTTGCGGCCGCCGCAAAGTTTTTGTCGCCTCTGCGCGAAAAACATTTTGCGCACGTAAAAAAAATAAACGAAAAAATTTCTTCATTGGAAAAAATATTGCCGCGCACGCAAATAAACGCGCTGCCCGGCGAAACCTCGCCGTATGTTTTGAGTATGAGCTTTTTTGGCATAAAAGGCGAAACGCTCGTCAACTCTATGTCCGCGCGCGGCATCTGCGCTTCTATGGGCGCCGCCTGCCGCGTAAAAAAAAGCGGCGTCACGCCGCTTGAGCGGCTGGGCTTTAACGAAGACGTATCCGGCAGCGCAGTCAGATTCAGTTTTTCATACATTAACACTTTGGATGAGGCGGACGAGGCCGTAAAAATTATTATAGGCTGTGTAAATGATTTGAGGGGATTGGAATAAAAAAAGTTATTTTAATTAAATACGGCGAAATTTCGCTGCGCAAGGGCAACCGCAAGCTCTACGAACAGAGGCTCATCGAAATTGTCCGCTCCCGGCTGGCCGCCCGCGGTTTTTTTTACCACGTAAAACGTGAGCAGGGGCGTTTTATAATCGAAAACCCGGCCGGCGACACAGACGGCCGCATTGCAAACGACCTGACAGCGGTTTTCGGTATTATAGAAGTTTGTCCGTGCTTAAAACTCGCCGACCGCACGCTGCCCGTCATATTTGACGCCGCCTGTGAAATATTCGCAAAATCCTGCCAACATAAAAATATTTCGAGTTTTAAAATAGAAACAAAACGCGGCGATAAAAACTTTCCGATAAATTCTCAAAGCGTTTCCGCCGCCGTAGGTAGCCACATTCTTGAAAAATTCCCCTTTTTTACCGTAGACGTAAAAAATCCCGCCGTGACAGTCCATATCGAAATAAGAAACCATGCGTATGTCTATTCCGAAGGATTTAAAGGCGTAGGCGGGTTGCCCTACGGAACAAGCGGCAAGGGTGTGCTGCTTCTTTCCGGCGGGATCGACAGCCCGGTCGCGGGTTTTTTGATGGCGAGGCGCGGCTTGGATGTTGTCGCCGTTCATTTTCATTCGCCGCCGCACACGTCCGAACGCGCAAAAGAAAAAACGGCGGACATTGCCCGCCGCCTTGCCTTTTACACTGGAAGCGTCAAGCTTTACGCCGTCCGTTTTTCCGATGTGCAATTATATTTGTATAAAAACGTGCCAACCGACAAATTGACCATCCATTTGAAACGCGCCATGCTTCGCATTTCCGAAATAATCGCTTTGCGCGAGCATGCGCAGTGCCTTATCACGGGCGACAGCGTCGGACAGGTCGCAAGCCAAACCGCCCAAGGCATTTTGGAATCAGAATCCGCCGCGGCGCTGCCCGTGCTGCGCCCCCTGTGCGGGATGGACAAACAGGAGATAACAAATATCGCCAAAGACATAGGCACTTTTCCCATTTCAATTTTGCCGTTCGACGACTGCTGCACTTTATTTGTCGCAAAAAACCCCGAAAGCCGTCCCAAGGCTTCCGTTATCGAGGCGATCGAAAGCCGTTTGCCGGAGCTGTCCGACCTGTGCGAAAACGCCGCAGACACCGCCGAAATAAATGAGTATTTGTTTCCGTGAAAAAATATTCGTGCAGGTTTATGGCAACTTGCGTTCCGGGCCTCGAAGCCGTTCTTCTCGACGAAATATATTCCGTTTGCGCGAACATAAACAATGCGGAAATTTTTAAAGGCAAGGTCATATTCGACTGCGCGGGCAACGGGCTTCAAAACAAAACGATTTACTGCGCGGACAATTTGTACAAGCTGCACGGAATGTTTGAAATAGGCGCGCAAAAAAAGGATTTGCCCGCGCTCGCCAAACAGGCGGCTTCCTTTGATTTTAGCCCCAATGAAAAACAAGCGCTTATGCCCGGAGTTTCGTCTTTCTTCCCTGCACAGGAACTCCGTAGGAGTTCCTTCCTTGCACAGGAACTCCGTAGGAGTTCCTGCATTCAACACGATGCTTCTTTTTTGCTTGTAGTCAGCGCGGTTCGCAGTGGGAAGCATAATTATTCGAGGCATGACATCGCGGACGAAGTGAGCCGCAGTTTAATATCTACAGGCAGGTATGCGGCGGGTGACTCATCCCGTCACGACCTCGCCCTCCGCGTCGAAGCGTCCGGCAACATTTGCAAAGTCTATTCGCAACTGACCTCCGCTTCTGTGAGGTTTAGGGGCACGGAGCTGACAACGGCTCCCGGCGGCATCAGGCCGACTGTCGCGCACGCGCTTGTGCGCATAAGCGGCCCGGACAAATGCGATGTTTTTTACGATCCGTTTTGCGGCGCGGGCACAATTGCACATGAACGCGCCTTTTACGGACACAAAAAAATTTACGCAAGCGACATAGACGCCGACATGGTTGAAACAGCGAAAAAAAATTTGAACGGCCGCGCCGTTGTTTTCGCCGCCGACGCCGTAAAAACGAAAATGAAAGACGGCTCCGTCGATAAAATCGTTTCCAATATTCCGTGGGGCAAGCAGATTGCCGTCGATAATATTGAAAATCTTTACAAAAATTTTTTCGCCGAAGTAAAAAGGATTTTAAAACCCGGCGGTTCCGCCGTGATATTGACCGACAAAATAAATTTAGCCCAAGTCTACTTGAGCCAAATCGGTTTGGAATGCACGCGGCTGCACAGCCTTAGCCTGCACGGGCTGCATCCCGGCGTATACATGATACGCAACAATTAATTGTTATTTTTATCAAAAATGAATTTTACCCGCAGGTATTTGGTTTGACGGCATTTCGATACCCGCCGTAAAACAAAATTTATGGCACCGTTTTAAATGTACACAACCCAATAGACGCCGAAAGGGTCTGTCACGCCTGCGGTATACGGATTCCATCCTTCATCGCTCGGGGCCTGTGTCCCTCCGCTTAAAACAGAAACCGCTTTTTCTACCGCTTCCTTGCTGTCCATTTGCATGCCCAGCTCAATGAACTTGACTTCATGGGGCACGCCGTAGTCGCCTTCGGCGCTTACGGAAAACAACGTTTCATTGCCGCGCACCAAGTCCGCATGGAAATAACCCCTTTGGGGCACATAATCGTCCCCGATATCAAAACCCCACTGCCGCAAACCCTCCGGGTCTTCATATGACAGGTTATAACCCAACGAAAGCCCGAACGCTTCCTTATACATTTCAACAGCCAAAAAACTTTCTTCGGTGCCTTTTAAATAAATGGTTGCTGAAAATTTCATTTGCATTATCCTCGCTGTTTTTATTTTTTGTTGCGCTTATTGCCGTGTCTATGCTGTGCCGTTAATAAAAAATATCCGCCGGTTGTTTTTATTTTTGTGCCGTTCAATTTTCAATACAGCTATTTTTCTTTTACCATCTGCACATAATCAAGCTCTTCGTATCCGAGCTTTTTATACAGCTCTATGGCCCGCGTGTTTTCTTTTGCGACTTCGAGGCGGAACCGCTTGGCAGTATGATATTCCTGCTCGACGAAGTTGATAAATTTGCTGCCCAAGCCTTTGCCGCGGCAGCTTTCGTTCAAATAAAGGTCTTCGAGCAGTACAGTTAAACCGCCCGCCTCGGTTGCGTGCGTAAAAGAAATGAAAGCGAAGCCGACGGGCCCGGTTCCGTCCTCTATTATCAATGCGCGTATAAACGGCGATCTATTTACCGCAGCGTCAAAGTTTGCCTCTACGGTTTTTACATCCAAATTATGCGATACAGCGTCCGAAGAATAAAACGCCTCCGCCATTTCCATAAAAATTTTTTTGTCCTCTTTTAAAATGTCCCTTATCGTAAGAATCCCTCCGTCGCAAAATGGAATCATTATTTGGTGTGTCTCGCCATGCGTACGAGTCTACAGCAATAAACGTTACTAAAAAGAAGAACTGCGTCCTGCCTTTTACCGGCTTGTCATTGCATTTTTGTGCTCATATTTTCCAAAACATATTTTTTTCTTGCTTTTATTAATTCCTTGATTACCGCAACAGGATAATCCTGCGCAAGAAGCGGCTCGCCGACAATCGCGTTTGGGCGTTTTAGCGTCATGCTTTGCAAATTTCCGCCCGTAGCCAAAAAATGCACGCGGACAGAATTTACGCATACATTTTTGTATGTCTTGCCCAAGACATTAAAATCCGCGCCGAGCCCCTTCGCGCAGTTTAAATGCGGGCGGCACTGTATGCATTTGCCGTTCATATTTTCTATAAACAGTTCGGCTACACTTTTTGGCTGACCTTTTAAAAATAAGTCATACTCGTTCCAATTGGCCGTATCGATATTGAGCTCAATGCGGTTTTTAGCGTCGCGGAAATAAATCTTGCCGATTTTTATGCCCTTATGTTTCAAATCGTAGCCGTTGGTCGAAGTCCACAGCAAACTTACCTTTTCGTCTTTAAAGAAGCCGATAAGTTCTTTAGCTCCGCTCAAAAGCGGTTCGTCCAGCTGCTTTTCAATTAATTCTTCAATTTTGGGTTTGATCGGCTTAGGTTTTTTTTCATCCGGCATATTTTTCTCCCATTTGAATATTCTTTTCAACCGGTTGCGGCGGAACGGGTTCCCCGCAGAGCCCCCGCCCTACTTCAACGGCCCGCCGGACGCCCGTTCTATCGCCTCCGCAACGCAGTTGCTGTACAGCGTCATGGATGTTTGGCCGCCCATATGCACCTTGTCCTTCGCTAAAATGTCCGCCTGTGTTGAAATCAAAGCGTTCCAGTCCGCAATGGTAACGAAGTCGTACTGGTCGGGCAGGTCGCGCATCCAAGCGGCGGTGTTGTTGATTATTTTCGCGTTGTCGTTTGCGCGGCCGTCGAACGGCGTGACAAATATCAGTTTGTGACCGGGATTTAACGCGTCAATTATTTCCGTAAACAGTTTCGCATAATTGTTCGTTCCGTTAGTGCCGAGGGCAATGACCACGTATTCGCGCAGCTCGCCCCTGTTTTGAAGATCCGTCATTATTCCCTTGCCCGCGCTTACCGGCCGCGATACCAATGCGTCCACATAACAGTCGGGAATATTTTTTTGCATGGTTGACTGCGCTCCGAGCGGCACCGAGTCGCCTATCACCGTCACGCCTCCGCTTATGTCCACGGTTACCGCCGGCGCCCGCGTAGGCGTCGGCTGCGTCGGCGCTTGTGTCGGCTGTGTCGGCGCTTGTGTCGACTGTGTCGGCGCTTGTGTCGGCGTGACCTGTGTTTCCGGCGCGGGCGTTGGAAACGGAACCGGTGTAGGCGTCGCAGCGGCGGCCGGTACATCCTTCGGCAGCAAATTTTTTTGCAGCGGCTCGTCCTCGGCGGCATACGCCACGGGCAGAGTTTTTATCGCGCTTACCCGCCGCTCCAGCGTGAACACGCCTTCCGCGTCCCTCAATATATAGTTGACCGCAAAATCGTTTTCGATGCTCGTAATTTCCGGCGAATTATAAATAACAGCCCCGCCAAGCACCGCCGCTGCCGCAACAGCCGCAACCACGGCCGTTGTTGCTGCGCGGCGGTTTTTTAACGCGCCGCTCTGCCCCTCCGGAATAAAAACACGTTCCGCGCCGTAAAACATCATCCCTGAAAAAATAAACGTAAAGACCAGAGTCACGGCGGAAGCCGTCGTGTTGTTAAAAATAATTGCCGTAAACACTACATAAAACGGCCAGTGGTACAGATATGCGTTGTACGACATGTCCGCCACCGCTTTTAAAAGCTTCGGCTCGTCTTTTTCCGGCGGCGTCATGCAGTGGAGCCCGTGCGTGCCGTAAATTAGCGCGACGGTTAATAGCGACGTAAATAAAAATCCGTAGTGGAAAATAAATTCGTCGGCAAATTTATGCTGCGACGCGTCGTATAAAATTACTCCCGCCGCCGTAAGCAGAAGCACGATCAAACCGGCGGTAATCCATTTGACTCGGGTCGGATGCAGCTCCCGGGTCTTGTGCTGCTTGTCGCGCACGCCCCAAATGACGGCCGCAAACGAACCGATAAAAAACGGCATGAACCGCGTGAATGTATTGAAGTAGATAAGGTCGAGGCTTTCCTGCGCGTTGTGCAGGCGCTGCATGTACAGATACGAACAGACTGCGAACACGCCCGACAGAACCAACATGCAGACTTTAAAACATGCGAAGCGCTTTTTTTCGTCCGCGTCAAAAATAAATCCCGAAACTGCCGCGACCAGGGCGCATAAAAGCCCCCAGGACAAATAAAACTGCATTTCAATCGCAAGCGACCATGTATGGATGTAAACCGAAGGCAGCAGCCTCGCCTCGTAGCTTCCGCCGCTTAAAATTTCGACCCAGTTGGTTACGGAGCCGAGCGCCGCCGCCGCCTGCTTTGCGATCCCGACCGAAAGGTCCGGCGAAATGAGAAGCATGAACGGCAAGGTAAAAACCACAGAAAAAAACAGAGGTATCATGATTCGCTTTACTCTTCGCTTATAAAAACCGATCAGCGAAAATGTTCCGTGCTTCCGAAATTCTTCAACGATGAGCGCGGTAATTAAAAACCCCGAAAACGTAAAGAAAATATCCACGCCCAAAAACCCGCCGGGAAACGTATCGTAAAACAGATGATAGCCCAAGACCAAAAACAGGCCGTATGCGCGTACCGCGTCGAACCATTTAATCTTGCTCATAATGCGACGACTGCACCCCCTTGTCCCAAATGCCCATTACCGTTTCCTCGTCCGAAGTGATAATCCCGTCGCCGTCGAACAGTCCGCGTTCAAAATTGCCCGTATATGTCCACCCGTCCGGGCTGTAATAAACGCCCCGGCCTTCGAACAAGCCGTCGGCGAAACCGCCGGCATAAACAGTCCTGCCCGACGCATCACAGTAGACGCCCTCACCGCTTGCGTACCCGCGCAAAAAACTGCCGGTATAAACCGAACCGTCCGCAAAAGTAAATGTCCCCGTCCCGTTTTGGCCGTGCTCGTTAAAGCCGCCCTCGTATGCCCACTCGCTCCCCGCCAATGCGTCTGCCGTATCGCCGCGTGTATATAAAACCGTATCGCCGCCCGAGTTAAAAAAAGTGCCGCCGCCTATGCGGCCTTCCTGAAAAAAACCGTGGAACGTCCAATTGTCGTTCGGGCTTATCATCGTGCCCTCGCCGTTGAAGCGGCCGACGGAAAAGTTTCCGTTAAACTTTTCGCCCTCTTGAAACGTCATGGTGCCAAAACCGGTGAAGCGGCCGTTAATCAAATCGCCCGTGAACGTAAACAAATCGTAGTCTCTGTCGCGCACGCGGGTGACGCTGCCGCCGTCAAAAAATCCGAGCGCGTAACATGCCAAAAGAAGCACCGCCGCCACCGCGGCAACCGTAAAAAATTTGTTCACTCCGTTACCTCCCTTCGGTGCTTGACAATAAAAAAAATTACATCGTAATGCGAATTAATTTTATCGCAGTAACGATGTAATTACAAATGTATAGTATTCGATGATTAACTCGTTTATGCGCGAGTAAAATCCCGGCAGTAAGGGATTTTGCGAAGTGCAGAAACGGCGATTTACAGTTAAACATCGAATATACTATACGCTTGCCGGTTCTATTGTTAAAGCAGTTGCATGAGCCTCGTCATTTCGCCCAGCGTTTTTTGGTCCGGATCGACAAACATCAGCGGCGAATGGCAGCGGTTTTTAAATTCTTTGCCGAATATTTTCCGCGTGAAGCCCGGCTGGTCGCCGCAGCCGCACGCTTTGCCGCCCGATTCGAAATGGCCGCACACGCTCGCGTGCCGCCACGCGGTTTCTTTTAAAGTGTCGTCAACCGCGCCGCTTTCGTCAAACTCGCATGAGTTGAACCAGCAGGTCCAAGGTCCCGGCATATTTTCCGCGTCGTCTATCATTAGGTACGCGATGTTCTTCCCCGCTTTGTTTACTCCGCATCCGCTGCCGTCGCTCGGCCAGTCGTAATCGTATCCGTTTTCGTCTAAAAATTTTACGAAAGCGATTGCGTTTTGCTTCGAGCCGCCGCTCAAAACGCCGTTGATTTTTTTGCTGATCGAATCCGTCACTGCCGCACCCCCGCTTTTATTTTTTGAAACTTTATTGCAACACTATAACATTTTTTTAGAACAGATGTTGCCGTGTTAAAATTAATTTGTTATATTCGCGTCGAAACAAAATTATGTTCGATTGCATCTGCGTTTGCACGGCGGTATTTTTCCGCCTGCACCGCAAAAAAAACAGGAGGAACTAAAAATGACGAAGTACGAAAAAGGAATGGCCATCCTCGAAGAAAAATTCGGCGGCGGCAAAGACAATGTGATTTCGCTTGCGACAATCGCTTTAGACCCCGCGGCGGACGGCTCGCCGTGCCCGATTGTGCGCGACGTGGACGCGCATTACGAAGACGGAGTGTTTTATTCCGTGACATGGGGCGAGTCCTCGAAGATGAAACAGATCGCAAAAAACAAAGAAGTCGCGCTCGCTGTCTGTTTCGAATGGTTCAACGGATCCGGCACGGCCGAAAACCTCGGCTGGGTGCTTGAACCTAAAAACGCGGAGCTTAGGGCGAAGCTTCGCAAAACATTCGAAAAGTGGTACGAATTTGCAAACAACGAGAACGATAAAAACTGCTGCATCCTCGCGGTAAAAATGACAGCCGGCGTTATAAACATCAACCACCACGAGACTCTGTACATCATGGATTTCGTGAACAAGACCGCGGTCGTCCACGGCAAGGACGCATGAAATCCCTGCTTAAAGTAATGAAAAAGAAAAACAGCGGAATCCCGGAAGACACGCTTTCCGTTTTTGAAGGCATAATAAAAAAATATGAAGCGCTCGGCGGGCCGAGCCTCGGCCCGGAATGTGACGCAGAGTTTACCGCGGCAATGAGGAAGCTGTTAAGCAAAGAGCAGCGCTACCTCATTTACGGACAGTACGGCGCGTGCATGGGGACGGGCTACGACAAGGGGCGCGCCGCGTTCGCGCAGGCGCACGCGGAAATGCCGTTCGCAGAAAGGTTCAAACTTTTTACCGAAACCCAAGGCAAAAATGCGGCGCTTAACAGCGACGGAACCATCACGGTCATATTCGGCTGTTCGCATGGCTATTACAAAAGTGTGCGCGACGGTAAAACAAAGACGCTTCCCGAAAACATCGAGTCTTATTTTGAAGGCTGCGCCGGCGGCCGCCTGCACGAATACGAAAAGACGCTCGGCGTGAAACTAAAAATAAAATCGGTGGACATTTCGGCGCTTTACGATAATATGCTTGCCCCGGTCACGTTCGTCTTCGAGCCTGCATAAACGCAAAACGCCGTTCGAAACGGCTCCGTTTGCTTGTATAGACAGCAAAAAACGCTTTTTTCAATAATGACAACTAAATAAGCCCGGCGGTACATTTTTCGTACCAGCCGGGCTTTTAAATATTTATTGACGTTTTTTTTTACAGGCCGTAAATTTAAATCGGCAAACAAAAATTTGCCGCAAAATTTTTTATTAAGCGAGGCGCCATGAAACCAAACATCGTTTTTATTTTGTCCGACGACCAGGGCGCGTGGGCGATGCACTGCGCCGGGAACCCGGACATAGTTACCCCTAACATTGACGCGCTTGCCGAAAACGGCGTCCGCTTCACTAATTTTTTCTGCGCGTCGCCCGTTTGCTCGCCCGCGAGGGCGTCCATCGTCACGGGCAAAATACCGTCGTGCCACGGGATATTGGACTGGCTTGCCGGCGGCAACATAAACTCCATGGACTACCCGCACATGCAGGAAAGCTACCTTAGCCGGTACGGCAAACGAAAAGAGGACGGCGGCGACGGGGCGATAGATTTTTTGGCGGGGCAAACAACCTATGTCGAGCTGCTAAATAAAAACGGCTATAACTGCGCCCACAGCGGCAAATGGCACCTCGGCGACAACGTAAACGCGAAGCCCGGCTTTAACAGCGGATATTTTACAATCGGTTCGGGCGGCTGCGGATATTTTTCCGCGGACGTGCACGAGGGCGGCAAATCGGAAATCCACGGCGGATATATAACGGACTTGATTACGGACAAAGCTCTGGAATACATGCGCGGCATGTACCGCGACCCCGAAGGGCGTCCGTTTTATGCAAGCGTGCATTTCACCGCGCCGCATTCGCCGTGGGACGCAAACAACCACAAGCCGGAGCATCTTGAAATTTATTCCGGTTCAAGCTTTCCGTTTACGCCTCTAAAAAAAATACATCCCCGGCAGATTATAAGCGCGCCCATCGGCGACGACGACGCCAGGCGCCGCGAACATCTGACAGGCTATTACGCATCCATAACGGCGATGGACGAATGTGTGGGACGCATCGTTTCAGACCTGAAAGAAAACGGGAAGTATGACGATACGATAATTATTTTTACTTCCGACAACGGCATGAATTTGGGACAGCACGGCATATGGGGCAAGGGCAACGGGACATATCCGCAAAACATGTACGACTCTTCGGTAAAGGTTCCGTTTATTGCAAGCTGTCCTAAACTTTTTTGCAATGGGAGAAGCGCCGAAGGTACTTCTTCAAGCGGGCGGCTGTTTGACGGGCTCGCGTGCCAGTACGACATTTTTCATACATTGCTTGAACTTGCGGGCGCGGCTTATGTGCGCGAAGCAAAACAGCCCGGCCGAAGTCTTGCGCCGATACTTACCGGAAATGTAACTGAAGCGCCTGCGGAGCTTCCGTACGGAGAAGCAAGCGGCGGGGCCGTTTGCATTTATGACGAATACGGGCAGGTAAGGATGATTCGCACAAATAAATATAAATACATCCATTATTACATGCATGAAAATTCCGCAGAGGTTTCTTTGCCGGATAAAACAAATTGCGAACTTTTCGACCTTGCCGCCGACCCGGAAGAAGAAACGAACGTAATAAATTTTGCGGCATACGCGGGCGCGGCGGAAGAGCTTCGCGGCCGCATGGCCGCATTTTTCGACGAGTACGGAACCGACAGATTTGACGGCAAAAAATGTTTCGTAAGCGGCAGGGGGCAAATGGATTACGCAGATAAAGCGGGCGCGTTTAATCCGGAATATACATATTATTATCCTGAAAAAAACATGCGTTGATTGTTTTCGCGCTTCTAAATTATGCCGTGTACATAAAAAAACCGGGGCCGCTGTAAAAACAGCGGCCCCGGTTTTTTTGCTTCCCGGCAACTTTATTAAAAATTTTTTACCAAATGCGCGGCCTGCGGGTTGTCCGGGCCGAAATGTTTAAGCATTACTATTTCTTCGAAATTGCTGTTGTTTTTTATTGTTACTCCCTGCACCGCCGCGTTTTCCGTTACGAACATCTCGTCTGATGTGAGCTGCCCGAAGCGGATCATGGCGGGGGTTTCTATTTCCATATTGTTTATCGCGCCGTGCCCCTGCATCATTATCAGCCCGTAAGCCGCGGCGTCCGTTACAGTCACGGTGCGGCCGGGCAGTACCGTCAGCTCCTTCGCGCAAAAATGCGGGCTGCCGTACACGACCCATTTTTCGATGTAGCCGTTTTCTTTCATGGTCTGTTCATCCGCGGCCGGCACGGGCACAAGATGGCGGTTCTTTTTAAAATCCGGGTCAACGTTCAAATCCCAGTCCAAAATTTCCGTCAGATAATCGTAGTCAAAATATTTTTCTTTCGGTATGTCTTTGACGAGCGTGTCGCGCTTGTTGCAGCGTCCCTCCACCTGCGACTGAAAAAAAATCGAGACGTCGCTTGCCCTTTGCGGCTCGTACGTGAGCACGGAGCCCGGCGCATGGAGTATGCCCGGCGGCACGTCCCAGCCGGTTCCTATTTCGAGGCGGTATGCGCGTGACAGGTCGAGGATGTTGTTGTCCCCTTTTTTGTCCCAATTTATAAGGCAGTCGATCACCTGCTGCTTCGTTACCTCCGGGTTTAAACCGAAGTATGTGTGCGGGAAATTGTTGTAAACATTGTTCTGCTGCGGCGGGAAATAATAACCCTCCGGCTTGCCGAGCATCCCGACGTTTGCCGCGTGGCGGTCCATGAGGTGAACGTGGTGGGCTATGGGCCCCATGTTGTCGAAGAATTTTGAAAACATCATCCAGCGGCCGTAACGGTTCATTTGCCCCTCGCCGATTATTTCGTTTCCCATTTCGCTCACGATATTGCGGAAAAGCATCCGCTCCGTTCCCGCCGCCACAAAGCTCAGCCCTTCGTTTTCGATCGTGTATTCGGCGTTGTCCGCGGGGGTTGCCGAAGCGAACCACCTTTCGTCTATGCCGCCCTTTTCCGCGCCGTAAGCGTAATAGTCACGCGGGTCAAGCTTGAGCCTGCGCCCCGGCTGCATAAAATTGCGCGCCACCCAGCACGGAACAAAGCGCAAAATCCCGCCGGTCCTGTTCAGTTCGCCGCGAATCGTTTCCTTTAACCTTTCGGCCATGATAAAGCCTCCCATGCGGCTTAATAATTTACCGCTTTCAATTCGAAATAACTTTGCGGGTGCTTGCAAACCGGGCACATTTTCGGAGCGGCTTCAGCGTCCGCTATGTGGCCGCAGTTGCGGCAGATCCAAACGGACTTGGTTTTTTTTGCGAACACCGAACCGTCTTCGATGTTTGAAAGCAGTTTAAGGTAGCGTTCTTCGTGCTCCTTTTCGATCGCGCCCACCGCGTCGAACAGGAACGCTATATCTTTAAAGCCTTCCTCGCGGGCTTCGGCCGCCATGCGCTTGTACATTTCGGTCCATTCGCCGTTTTCGCCCGCGGCCGCCGCCTTTAGGTTGTCTGCGGTGGCGGGAACCTCGCCGCCGCACAGCAGCTTGAACCACATTTTCGCGTGCTCGCGTTCGTTGCCCGCGGTTTCTTCAAATATGGCCGCCACTTGCTCGTAGCCGTCTTTACGCGCCTTGGAAGCGAAGTAGGTGTACTTGTTGCGGGCCCGGCTTTCGCCCGCGAACGCTTCCGCAAGATTCTTTTCGGTTTTGGTGCCTTTAATGTCCGCCATCGCAATTGCTCCTTTTCGTTTTTCGCGCCGCGCATAAACGGTGTTTAAGCGCCCGCTTTTTTTTGAATTGATTTTTTTACATATATTACGCTGCGCGCAGCCGGCGCAATCATCTTTTCCCTGAAGCCTCCGCTTCACAATAAAAACCGCGGCGGCAGCGGCGGCAGCAAACACCGCGCTTAGCACAACATAATCTATGGACGTCATAAAAACAGGCAGCCTATGCGGTAAACCGCAAACGCCGCAAGCCACGCGAACACGGTTTGGTAAAGCACGATAAAAAAAGTCCCCTTAAGACTGCCGAGCTCGCGTTTTGCCGTCGCCACCGCCGCCACGCACGG
>WRDG01000017.1 GCA_009783525.1 Defluviitaleaceae bacterium
ATCTACACAGACCGTCCGAATATCGGCGGCGATAATGAAAAAACGCGAAAATTTATTAAGATGTGTTGTAACCCGAACAAAAAAAATGTTAAATAAAAATATACGCTGTATCGCATGACGGCGGGAGAAGAAAAATCTTAATTATGAGGAGTAACCCAATAATGGTAAAGCATAAATACTGCTGTCAAAACGTGATGCAAGATTTTTATGACCATATAATAAAAATCCCCGATAATTTGGAAATAAAACCTGTGTGTTTATATGATTTAAACGAAAAGGATTTTTTGAACGGCTTAACGGAGTTAACGGAAAGCATCAAAAACATATATGCTGATATGATAAAAAATCCTGTTGAATACGGACTTCCTTTGGCCGAGGATATTGAATACACTCCATTTAATCCAAAAGCTGCCGAATCAAAAAATTCTGCCCACAGACTTGTCGCGTTGTTACATGTGATTGTTAATTGCGGAGAATTGGTCGGTTGTGTATTAAACACGAATGAAAAAGAATTATCGGATGGGTTGAAAAAACTTAACTCTGTTAATAAAATTTCTAACAGCAAGATGCTGTTTAAAAAAATAAAAGATTTTGGATTTACTTATAATGACGGGGTGTTTTCATATTTAGATAACAATTATGTGATACCGGCATTATATGGTTTTATGAAAAATACTGCGCTTAACAATGATGCCGTATTTTCATTAAATTGTTTTCTTGCAGCAGCAAACCCGCCGAATCATAAAAATATTTTTATTGAATATTTAGCAGGCGATGAACGCATATTTTGTAAATTGCTGAATGATTTTATGGATTGCGAAGGATTTGTAATGGGTAACGAAAGCGACTATCGTAATTTTATGTATTCATTGGAATATTGGATTGATTCAAAAAATAAAAAACGCATTATTCGTTTACATTCCGAATATGGAAAATTGTGTGTTTCTATGAAACTGCACAACAGCGATTGTTATGATTATTATACAGAAAATCTTCCCGATAATATCAAGCAAATATTTCGCAAAGAATCAAGCTGCCGTAATTGCAAAGAACCTTGTTCATACAGATTATACCGAACATTCGAAGGAATATCGTACACAGATTGCGGTTACGGGAATTGGTTTAATGTTACCGAATATAATTTGGATGACATAAAATACTACAAGCAATTAATTCTGCTTGAAGCAAAAGCTGTAAAAACAAACGCAAGAAAAAAGGGGCAGAAAGTATATAATAATTAACAAATTTTTTACGGACTGCTACAGGCAATTTTGACCTATGAAAAGATTTTTTTAACAGAATAAAAACGACCGCAAGCGCAAAAAAAGGGATGGTGGCAATTCATCCCTTTTTTTTTTGCGAATTTATATCCGCTAACCGTTAATTGATCAAGGAATTATAAACCCGCCCCATTCGACAAGGGTTAACCCGCCGCGTGAAATTTTTTCGATATCAGGCGCATCCGGATTTTTGTCTGCCGCCTCAAAGCCGAACCACAGACGGAACGCATTGTCGGGCTGCGGATTTGCGACAAGAGGCATCGCGTTGTCAAGCCTTGCCGTTAGCTGTGGATACATGACATAGACTCGGTCGGATTCGAGTACATCCGTCCAAAATTCTATAAAGTCGGCCTTTTCGGTTTCGTTGAAGCAGTACAGGTCAAGTATTTCGTTGAACTGACGTTCCCTGTTTTCTATGCCCAGCCGGAACCCGTTTGCTGTTTGAAAATCCGACAGGCTTGATATCGATTCGTAAAATAAAAATTCATAGCTGCCGTTTGTGTCCCTGAGCGTCCCTTCTTGCGTAATGCCTACCTTCCATCCGTCATCATAGTCCGGTATCGAAACCGTTAACAACTCCGGATATGTGAACACGACTGTCACTTCCAGCGGCATATCGCTGTAAAGATAAATATTCGGCTTTAATATGCTCACAAAAATGTCCCAGCCGGGGATGGGCAGCCCGAACGTATCATACCAATCTTTATAACCCATTGCGACAAGCGTAGCGTCGTCAAAACCCGGTCCCGGCACCGCGGGCGGTCCGGGCAGTTTATCGGCAGGCCTGACATTCCTGTTGGGAAACGTCGGAAACCGGCGCCTTTTCCGTTTCGCCCATTCGTCGCGCAAAACCCTTTGATAAATTTCTTCCTCGTAATCCTGTTTGGCCTGCTTGTCCGCTTTCGAGTCCGCGGATTTAAACGAGTCTGACACTGGGCTGCCTATCGGCGGGCTGCCCCAGCTCGGTCCTCTGCCGGAGCTCCTTCTCCACGGATAATACCTGTCGTGCCTCCACGTTGTGTTTCTCCACCACGGCCAAGGATCGTCGTATTTTTTATCTTTTGTTTCGTTTGACCCGTCCCAGTTGATGTCGTCCCCGCTTAACATGCGCCCGTAAAAATCATTTGCTGTCTGCGTATTTGCGGCATATGCGGTTAGGAGGGAAAGTTTTAAAAACATTGCAAACGTAAAAAATAAACAAAAATATTTCACGCTCTTCATTATGCTTACGCTCCTTCCGGCATCGAATCCAACAGGTTCTGTATGTCATTTTTCATTGAAGCATCGATTTTCAATTTATTTGCGCGCTGCAGATAATTTTTTGCTTCCTTATACATTTCTTGCTCATACTTAACCGAACCGAGGAAAAACAGCGAATGGGGATCCTTCGGGTCGATTATGCACGCCCGCAGCAAATAAAACTCCGCTTGCGAATATTCCCCGCGGATAAAACTCAAATAACCGGCGTTAAGCTGCGCCTCTTTATATCGCGGGTACAGCGAAGCCGCCTCTTTATATATCTCCAGCGCATCTTTTTGCTTCCCCGCCCTAAGCTGTGTTGAAGCGAGCGCCATAAAATAACGGACATCTTTAAATATTTCACACTTCTCCAATGCCCGTACGCTTTCTTTTTCATTTGAAAGCTGATTGTATGCCCTGTATTCCCGAAGGCGTATTTCGGTATTGTCGTCAAAATGGCCGCCTTCTTTTCTTATTTCGGTCAGCCTCGCCAGCGCTTCGTCCGCCTGCCCTTTTTCCAGCATGACGTCCACTTCGTTAAACGCCGCGATTGACTCAGCGCGGCCGCGTTCCACCGTCCCCGTAAACGCGGCTATGACAAAAACAACAAAACATAATGAAACAAAGTAGATTAACGCGACGCGCTTTTGATTTATTTTTTTTCTCAAGACAAAACGGATTATGACGGAAACAGCCCCGACCACGCACAGCATTACGCTTGCCGCTGCGGCGCTGTCAAACGCCAAAAAACCGAGTAAACCGCAAATCATGCTTATAACCGATACCGCCGCAATCATCGCTGCGCCTCCTTGTCCATATGCTTGTGCAGGTCTGCGATCGCTTTCCTGGCGTGGTAAGCCAGCCCGTAATGATCCAGCTTGTGTTCGGAATTCGGTATATACTCGATTACGGTCGTAAAAGCGTGGAGCGATTCCGGATAGCGTTCGAGCCGGTCATAGACATGCCCAAGCATAAACCACGAGCCCGGGTTGATCCGGTTTAAAGATACCGATTCCAAAAACGAGTCAAGAGCCGCCTCATGCTCACCCTGCTCAAAGAGTATCGCTCCCTTTATATAATGGAGGTTAGACCAATCACTCCCTATTTTTAACGCCGCTTCGATATGGCCTTCCGCTTCTTCGTATTTTTTCTCCTGCCACTTGACAAACGCCAGTATCATGTTATTGAGCAGCTTGTCATTCTCGAACAGCAGCTTGTCTTCATCCGAAAATACGTTAAACCTTTTTGAATAATTTGGGATCCTTTTGTCACCTACATACTCGCCGGATATCGCCTGCGCGTATGTGTAGAGCAGAGAGTCGCCCGCAATCAAGCACTCGTCTCTTTGCGCCGCTCCGGACAGCAGCAGGGCGTGTTTTAACGACTCCGTAAACTCTCCGTTAAATACGCGGGCAAGCATTGCAAACCCCAGCGCCTCCGGCATCGAACCTTCTTTGGCGTACATCGCTTCCGCCAGCTGCGCGCATTCCTCAAATTCATTTTTCCGGAAAAGCACGCTTATATACAACAGCCGCAGCGAAGGGTAGTCATATTTTTTTATAGTCTCCGCAAGATATTCTTTAGCCTCCGCAAGTCTTTGGCATTTCATCAAAGCGAGCGCTACCTCGTGTTTGTGCGCGGCCATGACATAGTCCGGCGCGTCGCGGTTTTGTTTTTCAAAAAGCTTGTCATAACGTACCGCCGCTTCCGCCGCTTCTTTATAAACATTGCCGGGTGACAGGTCGTTGACATACGAGGATCCCAACTGCATTGCCATCCATTGAAGGTAGACACTTTCGGGATGGCGCTCCGCTATTGTAACGGCGCTTTTTACCATATCGATTTCGAGCACCCCGCCGTTTGCGACCAAATCGCTGTATACCGTCACGCCTTTGCGGATGCTCAGCTCCTCGTCGAATTCCGCCAGTCGCTTAAGCATCTCCGCCGCCTGCCCGTCATCGAACGAGCTTCTTTTCACTACGTTTCCCGACCATATATCATTTAAAATCAAATAAAGCAGGATATCTTTGCGTCTTTCTATAGTTTCTTCGTCCAAACCGCCGGCTTTTCCGGATTCAATGAGCTTGTCTTCTTTATCCTGTATCATATCAAGATAGTGTATATAGAATTCGGCCGGGCAGTCCGCAGTTAAAAGCCATGAATAAAGATACCGTTCCTGTGTGTTGTTCGATTCCGTATAGATCAACTGCAGGGCCGTGTCATTGTACATGTCTCTCACGGCTCTCCAAACAGAGCCGCTTCCGGAAAGCACCACGTTCCAAGCGTCATATCTCGCGGCGGCGTATCTGTAACAGGCGGCGGCGCTCAAAAGGTCGCCTCCAATCAAATAAAGGTCGCCCTGCGTTATCATGTCGCCTACTTGGTGCATGACCATGTCGGACGGGTTTTTGGGCGCCGCCGCGATAACCGTAAAGACGCCGGTTGCGGCAAGCACCGCCGCGGAAGCAATGGCAGTTATTTTATTAACCGCACCGAAGCCCGTCCGCAGTGTTTCTTCTTTATCGTCTTTACTTACCGAAACGTTGTAAAAAAATATCGGTTGGAGCACGCACCACTGCAGTAAAACAGTGATCATCATTCCCGCCGTTTTCGCCGGAACCGACGCGTAAGTCCAAATGAAAAGCGGAGAAATGTGTTCAAGCGCCGCGGGGATCACAGTCAAAACAGCAAAAAAACCCGCCGACGCTACCAACAGTTTTTGAATGCCCTTTGCTTCTTTCTTTTCGGTTTTTAAAGCAAGCCGCATAAAAAAAGCAACGCCGAAGCCTTCGATCAACCCCGCCGCCAAAATGATCAACAATACCGCAAAGGGGCTGTTGGCCTGCCATCTTTCGAGATCGCCCGCCAAATACATTCCGGCTGTAAAAAATAAAAGCATGACCGCCAAAGCGCCGGCTCCGCCTTTTATAAATAGCCCCGCGCACGTCATGCAAAGATTTTTTGGTGAAAACCGCGTTTTTTTAACCTGCATAACTGCCGCGGATAAAAAGATCCAAGCGGCGGCCGCCCCTAAAACAAAAGTAAGGCAAGGGACGAACGGCGAAATCACATTATTGTTCTTTAACATAAAAAGGGCGTTTAACATCCACGGAACAATGCTGACGCATATCATCGCGCAGAAAACCAAACCGCCGCTTTTATGAAAATAAAAGTCAATAATTTTTTTTGCCGCTTCCGGCTCGCTTTCGATGGGCGCGCCGCAGCTCATGCAACTTTGATCGCCGCCGTCTAACGATGCGCCGCAATTTTTACACAGTATCTCCATAATTCATTTCAATCCTCCTGCTATGTCTTTTTATACGTATTCGATGATTAATTGCATAATTTAATTAATCATCGAATACATAAACGTTTACTTGAAACACGAAAAAAGCATATCGCGGAATTGATTGATTACTTTAATTGGAAAAAAATAAAAGACCGACAATCACCGGCCTTTATAATTTTTTCTTATGCGTTTGCGGTAAATATGTGTGCAGTTTTTCCAATATCTCGTCGAAATCCAAAGGCTTGCTTATGTGGTCGTTCATGCCCGCCATAAGGCACCGCTCGATATCTTCTTTAAAAACGTTGGCGGTAAGAGCCAGTATGGGTATGTTTTTTGCGTTAGGGACGTCGAGCTCCCTTATTTTTTTGGTGGCTTCCAAGCCGTCCATTTCGGGCATTTGCATGTCCATAAGTATCAAGTCGTATAAGTCGGGCTGCGCCGTGAACGTCTGCACGGCTTCCACCCCGTTTTCGACGGCGTCGATGGCAAGCATGGTCGGCTCGAGAAGCGTAAGGACAATTTCACGGTTAATTTCGACGTCTTCGGCCAGCAGAACACGGTATCCGTCAAATTGAAATTCCGAAACCGGATCGCAGGTTTCGGGTTCGTTTGCGGTTTGCTCGCGGAACGAGTTGTAGCAGGCATTGATACAGTTGACTATGTCGAAAAAGATAAACGGTTTGGGCATGTACATGGTCACGCCCGCGTCTTTAGCCGCCGCTTCACATTCTTCCCATTCCTGTTCAAGCATGACCAGCACTATCGGATAAACCGCGTCCCTTTGCCTGATGCGCCGGGCAAGCTCAATTCCGTCCATATCGGACAATTTCAAATCCAAAAAATAAATATGGTACAAACCGTTAACGCCGACCAGTTCGCATGCTTCGCCGCCGCTTGCCGCCGCGTCACAGGTCACGCCGAGCCGCTGCGCTATGTCACCGTAGTACATGCGTGTTTCCGGCGTGTTCGTGACGGCAAGCATGCGGACCGCAGCCGTTTCTATGCCGGGGATCGAAAGGCCGCCGTACTCTTGTTTGCCACGCTCGACTTGTATGTTGAAACAAAAAGACGCTCCTTGGCCGAGCTCGGACTCTATCCAAATGCTGCCGTTCATCATTTCGATGATCCGCTTAGATATGGCCAAACCGAGACCCGTCCCGCCGAACTTGCGCGACGTGCTGACGTCGGCCTGCGCAAACGGATTGAACAGATTTTTTTGCTGTTCGGCGCTTATGCCAATGCCCGTATCCTTGATTTCAAACTGTATGGTGCATAAATTATCGGTTTCGGCCAAAAGGCGGGCGGTCAAGTATATCGAGCCGTGCTCCGGCGTAAATTTAACAGCGTTAGAAAGCAGGTTTAGGATGATCTGCGTGAGCTGCTGATCGTCCCCGACAAGCGAATACGGGATGTTGCTGTTAAACCGCACGATAAAGTTTTGAAATTTTTCGTTCGCGCGGAAACGGATGACGCTGATCACTTTGCTTAGCACTTTGCCGAAAACAAATTCTACGGGCGTAAGGTCAAACTTGTTGGCCTCGATTTTTGACATGTCAAGCACATCGTTTATGACGCGGAGCAAATGCGAAGATGCGATGTCGATTTCATGCAGGCATCGGTTTATCTTTTCTATGTCGTTCGCGGACTTTCCGATCGAAACCATTCCGATTATCGCGTTTAAGGGCGTCCGCATCTCGTGGCTCATGTTCGATAAAAAACTAGTCTTGGCGACGCTGGCACGTTCGGCGTCGTCTTTTGCGTTGGAAAGTTCGGTGATGTTTTTCATGACGACAACGACCCCTTGGCATTTGTTGCTGCCGTCGACCGCCGGCGACAAAGAGGTTTGGTATACCGCAGCGGCGCCGTTTACGGTCAGAAGCTTGTCTTCGAAGTCCGACTGCCGCCCGCTGTTTATAACGTCGAGGCAGCGGACGTACATTGCGGAAATCCAGTCTTCCTGCATTACGCCCGCAAAAAGTTTTTCAAAGGGTATGTCGATCATTTCACGCATGTCGTTTTGCCCGAGAAACGCGACCGCCTTGTCGCTTCCGAGCACAAACAGCATCGCGCAGTCGAACATCAAAGCAATGTCCGGCATGTTTTGCAGCAGCAGCCTGTTGTAGAAGTTCGAGAGCTCTCTCGCGGCTTCGTTTGCGTCGCGCAATCGTTCGGTCTGTTCGTGCATAATCGAAAGAGCCCGATAATCGCGTTCGAGCTTCCTTACCTGCCTCAGCAGCAATATATTTTCTTTTTCAAAATCCTTTGGGGACGTTTCTTCGGATAACATAATATGTTTACCCCTGCCGCGTCATATGAGCTTTATATCATGCAAAAAGTAATTGAGCAGTTGTGGAACCGGTTTACTACGATGCCGTCTTTATAACGGGTCGGACAAATTTCGCCGAGGCAGTAAGCTCCTGCCAGTGTGAGGCCGTCGGGACGCATTTCCGTCAAAACATGCCCTTCGGCGTTGGAATCCGAGCCGAGTATCATGGCCCGGCCGCAGCACGACATGCAGAACAGCGCCGAATATTCGTAGCCGGGATATTCTGCGGACTCTTTTAATATGGCGTCCATTGATTCGCGGCAGGCGGCTTTGATGTCGTTTTTATTTATTAAGCAGATATTTGCAATCGTGCCGACCGGCACGTCGCCGAAGAACGTTCCCGAACCGTCCTCGTGATTTAAACCTGCTATATGCCGCATGAGCGGCACCTCGTCGCTTACGTCGCCGTGCGTGAGCATCATCGGGTATGCCGTGAAAGCCAGCACCGGATCCGGCACGTCCGTCTTAAGACCGAAATTTTCTAAATATTGAATAAACGTTTCGTCGCCCACCTTGCGCACATGATTGCCTTCCGCGTCCGAAACACGGCGGATGCGCTCGGCAAAGCGCGACGTTACATGCTTGATTGAAAATATCGGTTTAATGTTCCCCCATACGCCCGCCAAAATCAACGAGTCCCTGTATTCCTTTCCCGAAAGAAAAACCCGCGCGCGCGTAAAATCATAATCGTCCGAAGCAACGCCGCCTATTACCGGGATGCCGCTGCCCGCCTCGGAAATCATATCCGGATAAACGTCCCCCGAAAACGGCATACCGTTCGGGCAAAAAGCAAACACGAGACCGTTTGCCGCTCCGGGATTTTCCGGCGAAACGGACTTGGCCGTTTCGACTATCTTCTCCTTATAATCGTTTACCGCGAGTGATTGCGATGCTGCCGTAAAAAAATCGCAGTCGTCCGCAGTCAAAACGGTAAAAACCGCCGCCGCTTCATGGAAGCCGTCCTTATCGAGGATCCCAAGCGTAGTCATGCCCGCAACTTCGATCCCGAGCAGACTGTGCAGCTCCTCCGTGACCGCGGCGCCGTCCATGTCGGCGTCGCACAGCAAAATACCGATCGAGTTTTTCAACAGAACATGCTTTCCGCCGATTGATTCGGCCAGCTGACTGGCCGCCTTTTCCGCATTGTCAAGCTCCGCAGTAAACGCAGTAAAGCTCTTCATAGCCAAACGCCCCTTAAATTTTCAGATTGTGATGGAGATTTTTCACGCAGATAATTTTTCGCGCAGATTTTTTTCTATGGATTTTTCTCCCGCAAAAGTTTTTTCTGCAGAAGGTTTTTCATGTAGAAGGTACATCATTGGTAAAAAATCGTAAAGTATTAAATTATTTGGTTTTATTATTTTTAATTATAAAATTTTTTTGTTTGCAACGCAAAAGGCAAAAAATTTAACGCGGTTTGCAATGCGCACGGTTACATCAAATAAAAAAATCCGGCTCGTAAAAACGCCGGAACTTTTTTGTGTCATTCGATTTATAACCGGCGCGTAAACCAAAGATTGCGAGCGGAATTATTTTAAATTAACAGCCGTTCTTTTTATTGAAGCAATATTTTCTTTCGAAAATTAATGTGATCGTTGAGGGAACAAATTCGTGACGGAAGGAATGTACTTTAATTTCGACGAAATATCTTCTTTTTGAAAATGTATGTGATAAACGAATTGATAGGTGGGTTCATACTTATTAACTTGATGCAAAATAAAAAAACGGTTGACGAATTCGTCAGCGATTTAAAATACGATATGGAAGGTGACCAAAGCGAAGGGTCTTGAAAAAAAGATTCTTCGTTTCGCTCAGAATGACAGAATAGGATTTTCAAACAGAGTGTGCGAAAATGTCTTTCCGAGGGAGCGAAGCGACCGAAGAATTCATATAAGTCTTGATTCTTCGCTTCGCTCAGAATGACAGAATAGGATTTTCAAACAGAGTGTGCGAAAATGTCTTTCTGAGGGAGCGAAGCGACCGAAGAATTCATACAAGTCATGATTCTTCGCTTTGCTCAGAATGACAGAATAGGATTTTCAAACAAATTGTGCGAAAATGTCATTCTGAGGGAGCGAAGCGACCGTAGAATCCATACAAGTCATGATTCTTCGCTTCGCTCAGAATGACACGGCAAATGTTATCGTTTATCGGTATAACATCAACGGAACGGGAGCGTTCTTTTGTAAATAATTAAGAAAGCAAAGGCAGCGTATTGTCTGACGCTAAACAATCGGTATGAAACTGCTTCCGAGTACATAAAAATATTTTTCGAGCAATTTTCAAGCCGAAAACAAACATCCCGCAAACACTTTGTTTGCGGGATGTTTTTGCTTTTGATAAAAACGACAACGGCTGCGTTTGCCGTTTGCTTAATTTCACAATTTTTTTTCGGCTGCCTCGCGCTTGTACTCAAGTATTTCGCCGGGCTGGCAGTCCAGCGCGTCGCATATGGCGTCGAGGGTGGAAAAGCGGATCGCGCTTATTTTGCCCGTTTTTATTTTCGATAGATTGACGTTGGCGATCCCAACCTTTTCCGCAAGCTCGTTTAAAGAAATTTTTCTGTCCGCCATCATGCGGTCAAGCCTCAAAATGATAGCCATCTTATTTATCACCCGCGCCTTTTAATATAAATATATTTTCCATTAACGGCCCCCCCCTTTAAAGCGTCTCGTCGGATTCTTTTTGCAATTGTTTTCCGTAGTCGAATACCCTTGCGAAGAACCCGAAGATGAAGCTCATCAGCAAATAAAGCAGCGCTGACGAACTTAACCAGTAAAAATTATCCGTGGTAAACATTCTTACAAGGTCAATTACGAACAAAACACATGCCATCAATAATGCGGATAGAGCTATGGTCTTTAACAGCCGGGTGCTTTTTTCCGTGAAAGGCGCGGTATTTTTTTTGATTTCATAAAAAAATTTTGCGGCGATGCACGACATCGTTCCGGCAAACAATGTGTTCAACAGACCCGGTACAGACGTAACGAAATAAAATTCGGAAGTTTTGTGGACGCTCAACGACGATAAAGCCGTCGAAATGAGATACACCAGCCATACCGCCGCCAACGCGGCAAAAAAACAACTTGCCGCGACCGTAATGACAAACGCCTTGCCGCTTTCCTTTATTATTTTTTTTTGAACCTTTGTTAGTTCCATAAAATTTTCTCCCCTTGTTTTGATGAAAAGATTTTAACAAGGTTATTTATGTTTGTCAAATATTATTTCACGTTTATCGTTGTTTTATTTATTTTATTCGTGCTTTATAGTTTTTAATACAAATATGAGAGCGTGAAAAAAAATTTGACCTTTATTCTTTTGTAAAAATAAAATTCAAAATAAAAAAACATCCCGCAAACAATTTGTATGCGGGATGTAAACGTTTTTATGCAAAATGACAGCGGAAATTTTATTTGCGGCGGGAGAAAAATCCTGTGTGCGATTGTCCCTACCTGTCGTACCATTCGGCCTGCGTTGTGTACAGCCTTGCGTATTCGCCGCTGTTTGCAAGCAGCGTTTCGTGGGCGCCGTCTTCGACTATTTCGCCGTCTTTAAACACCACCACTCGGTCCGCAAGTGACGCGACGCTTATGCGGTGCGTGACCATTATCACGGTTTTGCCCTCGCTTAAGGCGATGTATTGCTTGAAAACTTCGGCTTCCGCAAGGGGGTCGAGGTTGCTTGTGGGTTCGTCAAGCACCATGAAGCTTCGGCCGCGGTAGCAGGCGCGGGCGATGGCGAGCTTTTGCCATTGGCCGCCGGATAGATCCGTGCCGCCGATGTCTTTGCCAAGCAGTTCTTCTTTGTCCGCGCCCTCGAAGCCCGAAAAATTTAAAGCGGCGTCTATTTCGTCTTCGCTGCGGACGCGTTCCACGTCGCCCAAAAAAACATTGTCCGCAATGGTGAATGTATTAAAACGCGCCGGCTCTTGAAACACGCAGGAGAGGGAGGCGTATTTTTTTGCGTCGTCCGTTTCGGCCACACTGTTTGTTAAAATTTTTCCGGCGGAGGGCTGCAGCATCCCGGTCAGCAGTTTGACAAAAGTGGTCTTGCCCGCGCCGTTTTCGCCCACGAAAGCTACCTTTTCGCCGCGGCTTATTTTGAAATTTACGTTTTTATTGCGGTATTCGTCGGTAAGCGGGTAGCGGTACGAAACATTTACCGCTTCGAGCGTTTCGATCTCGCGGCTTAAAAACTCCGAAGGAGTTTCACCCTTCACCGGAATACATTGCGGCGCGTGAACGGAAGCCGTACCGCCTGTTTTGCTTTTGCCGGATTTATTTTTGCTTATTATTTCGCTTTCCGAATTATTTTCGCCGCCGGAGCCTGCCGCTTCCTGCACTTGCAGATCAATCAGCTCAAAAAACTGCGCGGACTCGTGCTTTTTTGAAACGAAATTCGCCATGGACGAAAACAGCCATGACGTGTTACCCATCAGTGTGTTGATAAGAGCCAGCGCCGCGCCCAGCGCGCCGACGCTTATATCGCCCCGGGCAAGAAGGATAATGGCGAACACGTTCGCGGCGGCGGTTGCCACATTTGAAACTGTTCCGCTCACGCTGCCGAGGACGAACACGTTCGTTTGGTTCTTTTTTTCTTTTACCACATAGTCGTCGGCAAGCGCCTTCCACTTCGCAAAAAAGAAATCGAAAAGGTTTAGCGCCTTAACCTCCTTCGCCGAGCCGCCCATCAACACCCCTTGGTAATAGCCCGCCTCCCGCAGCACCCTGTCGTTGTCGCGGGTGAACTTGAAAATCATTTTGTTGCCCGCGTAGGTGGTGTACAGCGTCGGCAGGGGCGCCGCCAAAACAATCAGGCAAAGCAGCGGATGGAACAGGTACAGCGAAGCCGCCACCATAACAACGGAAACGGCCTGCGCAATAATAACGTAGCCTTCGATCATCACGCCGCGCTGCAGCGAGCTCCATTCGCCGCCCATCGAGTTGAAGCTGCGGTTAATAATGTCGTTGATCTTGGGCACTTCCATATAGTCCGGGTACAGCTTGGAAATTTTTTTTAGCAGCCGCGTTTGGAATTTTTCCTGCAGGCGGTGGTCCTGCACCTTGCTTAGGCGCTCGATGTCTTCGCCGCCGTACAGATAGCGGTTGATCGTGCCGCTTAAAAAATTTATAAACCAATATAGCAACGCAAGCCCGACTAAGGAAACGATCTGAGCCGTTTGCAACTCGACGTCCGTGCCGAAAATTTTCGAAGAATCCGCAGCGTCTATGTAACGCCCCCAAACAAAAGCCGTCACCGGCTGCAGCAGGCTGAGCAAAATGGCCAAACCCAAAAATATGCCGCACATGGCCTTTGCGGAGTTGAACACATATTTAAACAGCCGCGTTATATATGAAAGCCTGGCGGGGTTTTCTTTTAAGATGTCGCGCTCGAAGGCGGCGGTTGCGTCGTCATGTTTTATTTCGAAGGCGGGCTTTTTTTCTTCGGCCTGTTTTTTATTTTTTTTAGGCATTGGCTTCCGCCTCCTTGCTCAAAAACTCCTGTGGAGTTCCTTCCTTGCACAGGAACTCCTGTGGAGTTCCTTCCTTGCCCTCCGCTATGTACCACTGCTTTTGGGCGTTGAACATTTCAGCGTAAATGCCGCCCGTTTCCATCAAACCGTCGTGCGTCCCTTCTTCGGCAATTTTTCCGTCGCTTATCACAAAAATTTTGTCCGTTATCATTGTGGAGCCCAGTCGGTGGGTAATAAACAGCGCCGTCTTGTTTTCCGTCATGCCCGCGAACTCGTTATACAGCGCGGCCTCCGCCATGGGGTCAAGCTGGCTAGTAGGCTCGTCAAGCAGCAGCACGGGCTTGTCGCCCATAAACGCCCGCGCTATTGCTATCCGCTGCCACTGCCCGCCGGAGACGTCAACCCCGCCTTCAAAATCTCTGCCCAACAGCGTGGCGTAGCCGTTTTCAAATTGCTTAGCAAATTCGTCGGCCTTGCCTTTTTTTGCCGCCGCAATTATTTTTTCTTCGTCGCTTATTTCGTCAATGTTGCCCACGCCGATGTTTTCCGCAAGCGTGATGCTGTAGCGCGGAAAATCTTGAAACACCGGCCCGAAAATTTTTGCGCGCACGCTTAACGGATATTCGTTTAAATTTTTGCCGCCCACCAAAATTTCGCCTGAGTTTGGCGTAAACAAGCCAAGCAGCAGCTTGACCATGGTGGACTTGCCCTCGCCGTTTTCGCCCACTACGGAGGCTTTCATTCCGTCTTCCACTTTAAATGAAAGCCCCTTCAACACATATTTGTCCGTGCCTATGCCGGCCGTTTCAGCTTCGGAATCATGCGTTTGCAACTGCTCGCCCGTATGTCCGGGGTATTTGAACCACACGTCTTTAAATTCTACAGAAAAATTTTTTGGCATCCCGCTTGCTGCCCCTTCCGCTTCGTCCGAAAGGTTAAAAAATTTGTCGTAATAATCGTAAAACTTTATGTGCCAGCCGCTTGCCCGAAATAGAATCGTAGAGCCGCCTAACGACATATACGCCTGATTGAAAACAACCATTGACATGGCAATAAGCGTGCCGATGCTCATGGGGCCGGTTAAAAATAAGTACAGAAGCAACAACACGTTTGCAACGGGGGCAATCTTCGTGATGTTGTAACCCAGCAGGTTCCGTTTGAGGTGCTTGAAGTAAAAGCCCTCGTATTCTTTGTTGCGGGCGTTTAACCTTTTTACATATGTTTCCCGCAGCCAACCGGCGTTGCCGAAGGCCTTCATTTCTTTAGCGAAATCTCTGCTGCGCAAACACCAGCCCAGTATGTTGTAACGCCTCTCTTTGTTCCAATAATGCTCAAGCTCGTCGTAGATGTTTAAGTTTTTTTTGCTTACGAACACAACTTGCAAAATGAACGGCGCAAGCACCGTAAGCACTAACCACCATTCGATGCGCGCCAAATGATAGATGATACCCGCGCTTGCCACGATGGACGAAAGCGTCCAAGCTACGTACATGGGCCACAGGTGCCGCGCCGAGTTTTCCGCGCGGTTGTACGCCTTGTCGATTATTTCCATTGACTGCTCGCTTTCGAAATGCTCGTACTTCATGGTCTTCAGCTTTTGAAGCATCCGCCCCTTGTACGCCGTGCGCAGCACCAAAAGCGAACGGGGCTGGACGTAATTGAACACGAACAGATCGTAAATTATGTTGGGCAGCAGCGCCACCGCCACGAACAGCACAAGGTACACCGTGTAGTCTTCGAAGCGCATGGTTCCCGCCGCCACCGCAAGCCCGCCGTCGAAAACGTTTTGGTTGACGTACACACCTATTGGCGTGAGCAGCCCCGTGACTACCGCGCAAATGAAGGTTAGCACCACCATTACGGGGGCTTCCTTGAAGATGATGGACAGCAGGTCTTTGTAGGCCGTGAAAATTCTTTTCATTTTGATTGTCCTTTCGGGGTTAAAAATATTCCGCAAAAACGGGCTGGTCGGAATTATATGCGAACCCCGCGCATTTAATTCCTGCTCGCCCAAGCGTCCCGGGCTGGCCCGTCCTTGCAATTTAAATCTTTATTTTCCGAACCATAATCAAACTGTGTACAATCCCCAGCCCTATTTCATATTCGATAATTTTTTCAAACTCGCCGCCGTACTTTTTTATGGCGGCTTTTGCTTCGTTCAATTCGTCCAAAATTCTTTGCCCCTTCATGGCAACCATCATGCCGCCCGGCGCAGTCAGCGGCAGCATGAAAGCGGCAAGCTTGTTCAATTTCGCAACAGCCCTTGACACGCTCATGTCGTAAGCATGACCGTTCTTTACATGGTCTTCGGCTCGGGCGCAAACGCAGTCGACATTGGCAAGCCCGAGCAGCGCGGCCGCTTCCCGCACGAAATTAATTTTTTTGCCCGTAGAATCAAGCAGAGTTACATGCACGTCGGGCCGCGTTATTGCAAGCGGAATGCCCGGCAGCCCCGCGCCCGTGCCTACGTCAATCACCCTCGCGCTCTTTTGGGGCAGCGCAAACAAGGCCAAGCTGTCCGTAAAATGCTTGGCCGTAAAATCCGGTTCGGACGTGACCGATGTAAGATTCATTACTTTGTTGCGTTCAAGCAAAAAATTTTTATACGCCGCAAATTTTTCGGCGTGTTTTAAAAGAAGCTCATCACTCATTGTGCATACCCAAAAATATTTCGCGCGCCCATCCGGCCCATTCGTCTTTAACGCCGATGTCGTTTAACGACGGGTAGTCTTTGGCAATAAAACCTCCGCCTTGATGGAACGCTTTTATCATGCGGCGCGCTTCGGCTTGGATTAACTCCTTGTCGCCGGTGGGCAAATCCTTTTGTATATCGACGGGCGACCACAGGGTCGCCTTTCCTTTTATTCGGCGCGACAGGCTTTCAAAATCGTACAGCATCGGCTGGTCGAACTGGAACACGTCAATTCCCGCGCCGATAAAATCGTCCGCGATGCCGTCGACGCATCCGCAGGAGTGAAGCAGCAGCTTCATCCCGCTTTCGTGAAGCGC
>WRDG01000018.1 GCA_009783525.1 Defluviitaleaceae bacterium
AAAAATGATTCGTCATGATTTGATTCGCAAATAATACGGGCTGTTATTGATCGCTCAATAACAGCCCGTATTTATTTCACATGTTAATTTTGAATTTGCGCAACCATTTCATCCAGCAGCTCTTGAATGGTTTTACTGTTGTCTTTGGCAACCATCGTAGTCCCGAAGGCTCCTGCTGGAGCCCAATAACCCCCCGCCACATCCTTTTGGCTTGTGGCGTACTGCGACTGCATTGCAAGGGCGGCAAGCGCTTCGTTTGCCAAAACGCGGCTGTCTGAAGCTGCGACAAGATTTGAAGGCCCTAACGTACGCATCTCGAAGCGTTTGATTTGGTTTGCTTCGTTAGTGATCCACTCCGCGAGCGCCATCGCCTCAAGCGGATTTTGCGTTAGGCTGTTTACTCCCACGAGTTTGTAACCGCCGAAACTGCCCATTTGGAGTTGCTCGCCGTTGCTTGTAAACGTCGGCAGTTTTGTGGCCGCAAAATTATTTCCGAGTTTGCCTCTGATTGCGCTTTCGTTCCATATGCCGGAGACGCCGGCGGCTATCATATCGCCCATTCCGCCCGTGAGCACGGCGTCGTCACCGCTGACATATGCGGGGTGTGCGGCAAATGCGCGTATTGCTTCGCCTGCCCTTACGCCCGCCGGACTGTTGAAATCGAGTATTTGCCTGCCGTCTTCCGACAAATGCATTGTGCAGCCCGCTCCGAAGAAAAACGATACAATGTACCAACCGTTCGCAAGATCCATGAATACCCTTTTACCCGCAGCGTCGGCTGCAGCGAGTATACCGTCCAATGTTTTTGCTTGCTCGTCGCTAATTACGCTGCGGTCGTAGAACAAAAAATAACCGTTGTCCGCCGTCATAGGGTATGCGTACAGAGAATTTCCCACGCTTGCCGCCTCGACGGATCCAGGCCCGTTTGCCGCTATTATTGCCGCTTTGTTCAAAGTAATCTCATACAAGGCTCCCGCATTAACCAAGTCGTACAACTGATCGTTGGGAAAAGCGAAAACATCCGCAGCAGCTTCCGGGTCTTCGAGATAGCGTGACTTTAAATCGTTTTCGCCCACCACGCTTAAAATGATCTCGAAATTTTTGCCCGGTTGCGATGCTTTAAACGACTCCACCATTTCGCCGAGCATGACTTGATCTTCTTGCGAGCCCCAGAGCCTTAAAGTTATTACATCGCCCGAACCGCCGCTTGAACAACCGACGGCCATACCACAAACGAGCATCGCGGCTACCAAAGCCGCCGCCGCTTTTTTAAAAACGCGACTGATTTGCATGAGATTGCCTCCTTTTAAATTGACTTTTCCGGAATTTTATCCGTTTGTTTTTTTTGACAGGCAACTATGGTTGCATTTGCAATCTATTGTATATGATTGAACGCAATATACAATAGCATAAATTTTTTTCTTTTTTTTTTTGGCGATATAAATATAATTGAAGCGACAGGAGGAATGACCAATGTCAATTTACGAAGCTAAAACACGGGTTACATATTACGATCTGGATTGTAAAAACACGTTAAAGCCGTCCGCTCTTCTGCGGATGGCAAATATCGCAGCCGAACAAAACGCCACCGATCTTGGAATCGGTTACACTCAAATGGAGCCTTTAAGCCTCGCCTTCGTATTGCAGCGTTTTTGCATATATTCATACATCGCTCCCAAATATAACCAAGACGTTTACGTCAGGACTTGGCCCGGAGAAATAATTAAAGGGATGTTCAACCGCTACGGAGAAATGCTTGATATGAACAGGGTAAAAATGATGGAATGGATAAGCCAGTGGGTGCTGCTCGATTTAAGAGCCCGAAAAATTTTAAGACCGACCGAGCTGCCGGTCACGCTTCCCGTTTACGGAAATCTCGGCGTTTCAGCCGCAGGAAAAAAAATCGAACAGCTCGACAAAGAAGCCTTTAACCAATTACATCATTCGTTTGTTTATACTGTCCGCTACAGCGACCTTGACACCAACCTGCACATGAACAACGCCGTCTACGGCAATCTCATAGCCGACGCATTGTGCCCCGACGCAAATTCTGAAATAGTATGGCAAAACATGCTGATAAATTTTTTAGCCGAAACTCGAATAGGCGAAACCATAAATGTCTCATGCATCCATGCCGGCGATTCGTACCGAGTCAACGGCACAGTAGAAGGCAAACCGGTATTTGCCGCCGCAGTTGACGCTCATAAAAAAAACATGCTATAATCCGCCGCATTGTTGGGCTGTCGCCAAGCGGTAAGGCACCAGACTTTGACTCTGGCATCCGTAGGTTCAAATCCTGCCAGCCCAAATTAGAAACCAAAAACGAATTGGTTTCTTTTTTTTATAAAATAAAAAAGGAGTTGCGAAATGAAAGAAAACACGCTGCATGTATTAAGCCATACGCATTGGGACCGCGAATGGTATCAGCCGTTCCAAGCGTACAGGCAAAGGCTTGTCTACCAAATGGACAGTTTGCTCGACTTGATGGACGCAAGGCCGGAGTTCAAATATTTTCATACCGACGGCCAAACATCGCTGCTGCACGACTATTTGGACATCCGGCCCGAAAACCGCGAACGACTCGCCGAACGCATAAAAGAAGGACGAATCGTAACAGGCCCGTGGTTTGTCATGCCGGACGAATTTTTATTAAGCGGCGAAAGCATGGTCCGCAACTTATTGATGGGTCACGCAGATTGTAAAAATTTCGGCGGAGAGCCGATGCCTTGCGGTTATGTAACAGACATTTTCGTTCATTGTTCTCAATTGCCGCAAATACTGTCGGGCTTTGGCATTGAGTCTTCGATGCTGTTTCGCGGGACGAGCGGAGACAATGAAAAATCGGAAATGGTATGGGAAGCGCCGGACGGTTCAAAGGTATTGCTTATCCGAAACACGCCCGAGCATTGTTATGCGGACTTCGTGTTTCGCGAGTGGAACGAAAATACGGATTACGCAGCCTACGAAAAATTAAAGCTCGGTTACGCCAACACTCCCGTTCTTTTCGGTCTTGACGGCAGCGACCATCATCCGCCTCGTTGGAACATGCCGGAAGAAATCGATTTTGCAAACGAGCAGTTCAAGTCCATCAACTGCATCCATTCGTCATTCGGCGAATATCTTAAATCACTGCTTGAGGCAATGGGAAATTGGCGTGAAAACGACAAATTAAAAAAATTTGTCGGCGAATTGCGTTACCCGGCTAAATTCGGTAAATGGGCCGGAATTTCGCAGGGCATCGGAAGCGGGCGCGTATATATAAAACAAGCGAACGACGCTCAGGAATGGCGGCTTACACGAAAAGCGGAACCTTTGCATGTTTGGTCGCTTTTGCTTGGCGGTGACTGCCAAAAAGCGTTTTTAGACAAATCGTGGAAATATTTGATTTTAAACCATCCGCACGATTCAATAGTCGGCTGCTCGGTCGATCAAGTCCACCGCGACATGGTTTACCGTTTCGACCAGGCAAGAATGCTCGCGGACAACTCCATTTCGGAAAGCATACAGCACATCAATAATCGAGTGGACACGTCGGCTTTCGAACCGTGCGAAAGAGCCGTTACGGTTTTTAATCTGTCGACAAAAAAAAGCGGTCCGGTTTCCAGATTGTATTTCGAAATTCCGTCGTCGCTGCTTAAGCAAAAAGCGGAAGAAGGGCTCGTACCCGTACTGAAAAACGCGGACGGGACAGTTCAGCCTTATCAGTTGATTAAAATAGAACCGAATGTGCGGATGGAAAATTTTACGTGGAAGCTTCGCGTGCCATACCCGTACTACACTGCGGCGTATTCGCCGGACGCGCAGGTCCATAGGCTGCACGCGCTAGCCGAATGCGAAATAACCGCAATGGGCTATAAAGTATTCGGAATCGACTTCGCCAAGCCGATTGAAGATAAAAAACCAGCCGCGCGTATAAAAACGAATAAAACCGAATTTATAATGGAAAATGAATTTTTGCATATAAAGCTTAACGCTAACGGGACAATCGACTTGCATGACAAGGAGCACGGCTTAAATTATTTCGGGCTTAACGCATTGGAAAACTGCGGAGACGCCGGCAACGGCTGGAACCACCACCATCCGAAAAACGACAGGGTAATATTCAGCACAGATGAAAACGCGGTAAAAAATTCATCTCGAAAATTTAACCAAAACGGGCATCTTTATGCTGAAATGGTTTTTTCTTTCGAAATGACGGTTCCCGAAAATTTGATTGAAGACAGGTCTGCCCGAAGCGAAAACACGGTGCGCCTGCCAATAAAAATTACGTTTTCGCTTGCGTCCGGCGAACGCATGGTGAGATGCCGAATGGATGCGAAGAACAATGCCATGTGTCACCGTTTCCGCGCAATGTTCCCTATGCCGAATCACATTTCAACCGATCACTGGCACGCGGACACACCCTACGACTTCGTGCGCCGCAGCGCCAAGCTGTTAGACACCACAGGTTATAAACAGCATGACCGCGAAGAAACGCCCATAAAAAATTTTGCCGTTGCATGCGGCGAAAAAAGCGGATTCGCCGTTTTTACCAAAGGATTAAATGAAGCCGCCATGCAAGACAACGAAAACCATAACCTCGCCTTAACACTGTATCGGGGTTTTTATCAATACCTCGAATACGAAGGCACACACGACAGCCAAATATTGGGCGACATTTCAGTTGAATATGCTTTCGGCACATTTTCCAAAGCAGACGGCGTCGTTCAGCCTTCGCAAATTTTTTACGACGCGGAGCAATACAAAATACCTACGACCGCAATCACGCAGAACATTCACAGCGCCGCACTCCCATGTGAAGGGAAGCTTATCGAAATAGACGAACCGATGGTGCTTCAAGCTTTAAAGACAACCGAAGACGGCACGGGCATAATCGTCCGCGTTTTTAATCCGACGAAAAAGGACGAATGCGCGGGCGTAAAATTTTTTTACGGTCACGGTCAAATCTGGCATTCGAACATGAAAGAAGACCTTGTCCGTTTGCTGCAGTGTGAGCCGCACGGAAAAACATTTTTTAACGTTAGAAGCAAAGGCGTGGAAACGGTCGTTTTTAAGTTTTAAATAACAATCGCAGGCAAATTTGTTGCGCCGCACAAAACGTTGTGCTATACTCCGCATCGCTTTGTGCGCGTAGCTCAATCGGATAGAGCGTCTGGCTACGGACCAGAAGGTTGTGGGTTCAATTCCTGTCGCGCACGTAATAAACCGCCCGAATATAAAATTCGCGCGGTTTTTTTGTTTGGAACAATTTTTCTTGAATATCGTTTTATATATCAGGAGGCGAATAACTTATGAAAAAAATATTTTTTTCGCTGTTGATATTTTCAGCATTTTTTTTGAGCAAGCCGGTGCATATAAATGCCGATTCATTTGTCGAACCCACACCGTTTGAAATTTATTCGGAAGACGGAACCTATGTACTCAAATGGGATCCGGGCGGCAATGATAATTGGGACTCCGGCACCGCAAAAGCGAGCGTGTATAAAAACGGCGAGTTTCTTTATTCAATAGACAGCTTACCAATTATGGGCGTGGGAAAAAATAATTTTTTTCCGTCGCAGGATTTTGAGTGTTTATTTTTCAAGCCGACGACAGGATTTAGTACTGCTTTGGAATTTTATTCGCGAGACGAGTTGATAAAAAAATACTATATTAACGAGCTTGTTGATAATATGGATTTGGTAATCCATTCCGTAACCATGTCTTTTTGGACAGGAAAATTTGAAGGCAAAAATTCCGGTTTCGATTACATTCCAGAACGCAACATTTTACGGCTTATAACTGTTGAATCTATGGTTTACGAGTTTGATCTGCTTACGGGCAATATTTTGAGCAAAACAGAATCGCCGGCAATATCTTGTGAAATAATCAGCGACAAGCCGCCTAAATCGATTGCTCAATTTATTTTGCCTGTTTCTGTATTTACTGTGCTGGGCGCCGCCGTTTTGTTCACGCTCAAAAAAAATCTGCGGAATGATCGCGAACTAAGCTGATGCAGGATCAATTTTTGCATTGCATATTTAATTTTGCTATCCTTTGCGAAATTGCACAACAAAGGGCTGCCGCATGGATTCTTCAGCAATACTGAAAGGTTTGAACGAAAAACAAACGGAAGCCGTCCTAACGACGGAAGGTTATGTCCGCGTGGCGGCGGGCGCAGGCAGCGGCAAGACCCGCGCGCTCACGGAAAGGTACGCGTATCTCATCGAAGAACTCGGCGTATCTCCGGCAAACATCCTATGCATCACTTTCACCAACAAAGCCGCACGCGAAATGAAGAGCCGTTTGCGCCGGAAACTCGGCGACGGTATTGACACGTCGTTTATTTCAACTTTGCATTCGTTTTGCGTCCGTGTCCTCAAAGAGGATATCGGGCGCTTATTTTATCCCGAAAATTTTGTGGTGCTTGACACAGCGGACCAAAAAAGCATCCTCGAAGAGGTTTACGAAGAGCTCGGCATTAAAATGGACACCGCCACGTTCGAGCATATGATCGGGACTACAATCCGCACTTTTAAAAACAAAATCCTTTATGACGACTATATGGCGGACCCGCGAGAAGCGGCCGGCGGCTTCGACGCGACCGACACGGAAAAAAAAGTGATCGTCCGTTATATGGAAAAGCAAAAAAAATATTTCGGCCTCGATTTTTTTGACATAATTAATTTTACAGTTTGTTTGTTTAAAAAACATGAAGATGTTTTAAACAAATGGCAGAACAGGCTGCACTACGTTATGTTCGACGAATTCCAAGACACTAACACCAAAGAATTCAGATTGGTTCGCGTGCTTTCCGACTACCATCAAAACCTTTTCGTCGTGGGCGACCCGGACCAAAACATTTACGAATGGCGAGCGGCCTTGGTCGACCTGTTCGTGGAGTTCGACAAGTTCATTTTCGGATATTTTAACGGCGAAGACCCGCTGCCCACCTATTGGCCGGACCATGTCGTGCCAAAAATGAAATCGGACATAAAAACCATCATGTTAAATGAAAACTACCGTTCAACGCCGCAGATATTAAACGCGGCAAATTCATTGATCGTCAAAAACAAAAACAGAATGAAAAAAGAATTGTTTACGAAAAACGCGGACGGCGAAACGGCCGAACACTTCCACGCAAAAAACGAAACGGCTGAAATAGATTTTATTACGGAAAAAATTGAGCGCCATGTCAGCGGCGGAGGAAGGTATTCTGACTGCGCCGTCCTTTACCGTTCCGCTTATGTTTCGCGTTTTATCGAGCAGGGCCTTTTAAAGCGCGACATCCCGTATGTCGTTTACGGCGGAGTCGGCTTTTACGAACGGAAAGAAATAAAAGACGTTTTGAGCTATCTAAGGCTTGCCGCATTCGGCGACGATCTGTCTTTTAACAGAATAGCAAACGTCCCGCGCAGAAAAATAAGCAAGGGAAAAATTGCATTCATAAAAGAAACAGCTGAAAAAGAAAACGCGCTTATGTACGACACATTAAAAAAATATTTGCACGACCCTGTTTTTAAAGGAACCGGAGCCGCGAAACTTACGGCGGCTATCGAAGAAGCAAGGGAGCGTTCGGAAACGGAGCAGGTTTCGGAAATTTTGCAGCGGCTTTTGATCGACACCGGCTACGAGCAATATGTCCGCGAAAGCGGTGAAATGGAACGGCTCGACAATGTGACCGAACTGCTCCGTTCAATCGCCGCGGCAGAAAGCGAATACGGCGACAAATTAACACTGCCGTTATTTTTGCAGGAAGTTTCGCTTAACAGAGATTCGGACGAGGAAGAAAAAAAGGACTGCGTGAAAATAATGACCGTGCACATAGCAAAGGGGCTCGAATTCCCGGTCGTTTTCGTCGCGGGCATGTCCGAAAAAATATTTCCGTCGGGCCGTTCGCTTGAAGAACGGCTTAACAAAGCGCTCGAAGAAGAACGCCGCCTGTGCTATGTCGCCATGACAAGGGCGAAACTGAATTTATATTTGACCGAAAGCGAAGGTATCGGCGTAAGGGGACAGACGAAAACGCCGTCACGGTTTTTGTTCGACATAGACGACAAATACATAAAGCGGATCGGAAGCATCAGCGCGGAAATTATGGACGAACACGCATTGCAAACAATCATGCGAAACCCATGGAAAGACGAGCCTTTTCCCGTAGGAACGGCGGTTAAGCACAAGGTTTTTGGGGAAGGCGTAGTCGAAGAAGCCGACGCATTAACGGAAACATATTCAGTTCGCTTTTTGATAGGCGTCAAACCGATAAGGTTTGACTTTAAAAATATGTGGAGGAACGTCTGATGTTTTTTGCGCCGCCGCGACAAATTTGTTATCTTTGTAAAAACGAAAGCAAAAAAATTCCGGAAGGGTGTTACATATAGACATATCCGATTTATACAGCCGAATACACGCCAATGTTTCAAAAGTAGTAGTCGGCCGCGGCGAGTCGGTGTTTTTTTTGTTGGCGGCGCTGTTTTCTAACGGCCATGTATTGTTGGAGGACGTGCCCGGCTCCGGAAAAACGCTGCTTGCCAAATCGGTCGCATACTCGGTAAACTGCGCGTTTAACAGGATTCAATTCACACCAGACCTGCTTCCTTCAGACATAACCGGCATAAATTTTTTTAATATGAAAATTTCTGAGTTCGAATTTTTGCAGGGCCCTGTATTTGCAAATATAGTGCTCGCGGACGAAATTAACCGAGCCACGCCGAAAACGCAGTCGGGTCTGCTTGAATGCATGGAAGAACGCCAGGTGACGACTGACGGTGTGACGAGGCAGCTGCCCACTCCGTTTATGGTAATCGCTACGCAAAATCCGATCGACATGCAGGGCGTGTTCCCTCTTCCGGAAGCGCAGCTTGACAGGTTTTTGTTTAAGGTTCCGGCCGTCGCGCTATCAAGCGCCGAAACCGCGCAAATGCTCGCGACTCACCGTTTAAGCGGCGCTTTTGAATCATTGCAGCCCGTAGCCGCGTCCGAAGAAATATTTGAAGCGCAAAAATTGGTGCCGAAGGTTTTTGTCCACAACGACCTGATGGAATACATCGTTTCGATAACGGAAAAAACACGCGATCACGACGGCGTCATGCTGGGAGTGAGCGCACGCGGCGCGTTGATGCTCATGCGCGCGGCGCAGTCTGCAGCAGTTATAAGCGGCCGCGACTATGTCATCCCGGACGATATCAAGCGCGTATGCGTGCCCGCTCTCGCGCACAGGCTCATACTAAAAAGCGCGGAGCGAGTCAAACGGAACGCCGCGGAAGATATAGTCCGCGGCATCACGGAAGAAACACCGGCTCCCACCGAGTTTATGCCATGACGGTTTTTTGGTCGCGTTTACTGCTGCTTTTTATCGTCTTATGCGTTTGCTACATATACATGCGCTATAAATGCATAAAGCGTCTCCAATATAAAAGGCACTTTAAAAATGCAGGAGCCTTTGAGGGCGAACGTGCAGTTTTAATAGAAGAAATATATAATCCCACATATTTCCCGCTTTTTTTTATAGACGTCGAGTCGTATATGCCGGGCGAGCTGCGCCTGATCGGCCAGGGCAAGCTTGAAACGGGCGGCCGGCAGGAAGACTCTTTAGACGGATCGGCAATGCAACTGTTCATAAGCAGGTTCTTTTTATTACCGTACACGAAAATCGTGCGTTCAATAGACGTCAGCTGCGTACGCCGGGGTCATTACACGCTCGATTTTGTTACGGTATTTTTCTTTTTTTCCGCAATTTATTTTAAGTCTAAAGCTTCGTTTTATGTATACCCGCGCACGCTTCCGCTTGCAAAAAGCAATCCGCTCGAACAAGCCGCCATGCATACAGACATAACCGAAAAAAGGCTCATAGCAGATCCGTTCAATCTGTACGGCGTCAGAGATTATCTGCCGGGCGATCCGTTTTCGCATATTAATTTTAAAGCGACGGCAAAGACCGGCTCATGGAAGGTAAATCAAAGAGATTATACCGCCGGCAGAAACTTCATGGTTTTTATAGATTTTTATTCGTCCATGCATCATGATTCGCTGCCCACGCCCGTTTATCACGCGCGGATGGAGCGCGCGCTCTCTTTCGCGGCCGACATGGTGCAAAAATCGATCAGATTGGGATATGCGGCCGGTTTTTCGGCAAATTGCAAGCTCACTAACGGCATGGGATACGTTAAGTTTCCGATGGAGCGCGGTCACGTGCACTATATTGAGATGCTCTGCCTTATGGCGCAGATTAGGCTGCAGGCCGGATATTCTTTCGACTGGCTGTTAAGGAGCCATATCGACGGTTTGTTTAACGCCGAAATTTATATAATGACGGCCGACAATCCGGCGCCTTACCGGGAAGCCATTGATATTTTGCGGCTCACCGGAAATTCCGTCACGGTAATAATGCTGCGTGACACGGAAAAAGAATCGGGTGAAATCGCCGCATGAACCTTCTGCTCCTGTTTATATTCGGCGGAATTATATTTGTGCTGCTGAAGTTTTTTTGGAGGGCTTTAAAAGAAGCGCGACTCATAAGGATGTTTTTGTCGAGCGTCAAGGAGATCACCGCTTCAATCAAACGTTTTATAAAGACGAAACGCGAGCAGATAGTGGAAAAATTCGACGAAACGCTTTTCCGCAAACGCGGCATCATCCGCATAAAAGCATACCGCGACGTGCGGACAGTATTTAAACACGGACAGCTTGAAAATTTTACGCGCTTTAAAAAAATGAAATGGAAAAACCTGCAAAGCAACCGCGAACGTGTGCGTTTCATATATATTTCGTTTTTAAAGCAAAAGATGAGACAGGGTTTGGAAATAAGCCCGGCAGATACTCCGAACGAATTGCACGGCAAGCTGCTGCAAAAAAACGACGCTGCCGGCGAAAAGATTTTTCCGCTGTACAACATAGCGCGCTATAAAGATGACGAAACCGCGATACCAAACAGCGAATTGGAAAGCGTAATGCATTTAAAGTAAAGGAGTGTCCGCCGATGGTCTCTAAAGTTACAAGCGGCGCCATACTCGGAGTCGACGGATACATTGTCGAAGTTGAAGTCGATGTTTCGCAGGGGCTGCCGGGTTTCGACATCGTCGGCTTGCCGGACTCCGCCGTTAAAGAGTCCCGCGAACGAGTGCGGACAGCGATAAAAAACACAGGACATACCTTTCCCATCAAACAGGTGACTGTAAATCTTGCCCCGGCCGACACGCGCAAGGCCGGTCCCGTTTACGACCTGCCTATTGCCGTCGGCATTATGCAGTGCATAGGTATTTTGGAACAGGATTTGTTCGCCGGATGTTTTTTTGTGGGCGAGCTGTCTCTTACTGGTGCAGTTCGTCCGGTAAACGGCGTGCTACCGATGGTTATCGCCGCGCGCGCCAAAGGCGTCTCCCGATGTTTTGTCCCCAAAGAAAACGCGGAAGAAGCGGCTCTTGTCACAGGCATAACCATATATCCGCTGTCTGATCTCGCCGAACTTGCGCAGCATAAAGACGGCGACGAAATAAAACCGTATACGCAGCAAGCCGATCCTTTTTTTGAAAAAAACGCTTCCGTATACGCGATGGATTTTTCCGACGTCAAAGGGCAGACAGGAGTAAAACGCGCACTTGAAATTGCCGCTGCGGGATACCACAACGTGCTCATGATCGGTCCGCCGGGCGCGGGCAAAACTATGCTCGCCAACCGTTTGCCGACAACTCTGCCGGACCTTACCAATGAAGAAAGCATCGAAATTACAAAAATATACAGCATAGCCGGGCGGCTCGACAGAAAAAACGCGCTTATAACTACACGCCCGTTCAGGACGCCGCACCATACCGCGTCGCACATGTCGCTCACAGGCGGAGGCAGGATACCTACTCCCGGCGAAATAAGTCTCGCGCACAACGGCGTGCTTTTTTTAGACGAGCTGCCCGAATTTCAAAAAAAGGCGCTGGAAATTTTAAGGCAGCCGCTTGAAGACGGCCGCGTCACTATTTCCCGCGTAGGGGGCGTTTGCACATACCCGTGCTTTTTTTTGCTTATGGCTTCGATGAACCCGTGTCCCTGCGGATATTACGGCTCGGGCAAATGCAAATGCACCCAAGGCGAAATAGCAAAATACCTCGGGAAAATTTCCGGGCCGTTGCTCGACCGCATCGACATACAAGTCGAGGCCGCCGCAGTCGAGTACGATAATTTATCCGGCGGCAAGCAGGGCGAAACATCCGCCGAAATAAAAAAGCGCGTCGTTAAAGCGCAGCAGTTGCAGCAAAATCGATTTAAAAACGACGGTATCAGATTCAATTCTCAAATGACCGCGTCGATGGTGGACATGCATTGCAAACTCGAAAAAGAAGAACGCCTGATGTTAAAGCAGGCGTTCGAGAATATGGGGTTAAGCGCGAGGGCATACCACAAGCTGTTGAAGATAGCGCGGACCATAGCGGATCTTTCAAGCGATGCGCAAATTTCTGCTGTTCATTTGGCGGAAGCTATTTCGTACCGGAGCTTAGACAGAAAATATTGGTAAATTTTTAATTTATTTTTTCCATTTCCGATATTTGTCTCAGGTCGTCCGACGAAACCTTGTCAAGCTTATATAAGGCAGTGACGATGCTCGACGCGGAACCGTAATAAAAACGTTTGACGAAACGCTCCGTTTCAAACCTCAGGTACTCGTCACGCTCCACCAACGGGTAATAGATTCTGTTTTTGCCCCGTTTTTCCGTACGCAAAAACCCGCGGTTTATGAGGCGAAGCAAGAGCGTCATTACCGATTGGATCTTTAATTTTTTACCTTCGCCCTGACGTTGGTAAATATCGAGAGTGGACATAGGCGGTTCGCACGACCAAACGATTTGCATCAATTCATATTCGGCCTCGGGCAATTTCGGAAAGTTTTGCATAGGAATACCTCCCGTAAAATTATTTATTTTTTTTCGGCATTTTACACATGTAACTTATAAGCGTCAAGTGTTTTATATGAAATTAATAATCGCGGTAATTAATGTATAAATCGTGATTATATTTTGATAAATTTGCATTTTTATTATTAATTTACGTAGTAAACCGAGGTGAAATCAATGAAAAAAATTGTGATGTTATTTATGCTGTTTATTTTATTTTTTGTTATGTCAATAAAAGTGTCAGCTCATGAAGATTTGGTAATTGTCAGAATTTCCGCTGTGGGCGACTGCACTTTCGGCCGCGACGAACGCAACGGATACGGAAACAGTTTCGACCATGTATACGACTTGCACGGCCCGGATCATTTTTTTGCCGACGTTAAAAATATTTTCGCAGAGGATGACATCACGATTGCAAACCTCGAAGGCGCGCTCACGCACGAAACAGAACACATAGACTGGCCTCATGTCTTTAAAGGCATTCCCGAATACGCGAACATTTTTAGCCTCGGAAACATCGACGCGGTTTCGCTTGCGAACAACCACTCGTTAGACTACGGCGAACAGGGGTTTGCGGACACTGCGGCTGCGCTCGAAAAGTACGGCGTCGGGTGGTTCGGTTACGGCAAGGCATATATTAAAAATATTCGCGGCGTAAAAGTAGGCCTGCTCGGCTATCGGGACAGCATGCCCGGACTGCGCAGCGCCGTTGCGGATGAAATCAAGGAGTTGCGCGAGCTCGGAGCGCAGCTTATTATCATAAGTTTCCATTGGGGCTACGAACGGGAAAACTATCCGCATGACTCGCAGCAGCGCCTGGGGCGTTACGCCGTAGACTGCGGCGCCGATTTAGTATTGGGTCATCATCCGCATGTCATCCAAGGGATCGAAAAATATAAAGGCAAGTACATTGTATACAGCCTCGGCAATTTTTCGTTCGGAGGCAACCGAAACCCGGAAGATAAAGATACTTTTATTTTCAGACAGGCGTTTGTTTTTAAAGACGGTGTGTTGCAATTTGAAAATCCGATTGAAATAATCCCCTGCTCCGTATCGTCAGTACAACACCGCAACGATTTCCGTCCCGTTCCGCTCAGCGGCTATGATGCTGCGCGAGTGATAAAGCGCCTTAACGAATACAGCGAACCGTTCGGAGATGCCGAGTATAAATCAAACGCGGCGCTGCCGAAGCAAAAACCGCCGACTGCAATAAGCTACAACGGGCGGCTCATCGATTTCGAACAGCCGCCAAAACGCGAAAACGGATTGACAATGGCCGACGCAAAAATAATCGCATCGACGCTCGGCTTGCAGTCGGAATGGAACGAAACAGAAATGAAAATCACATTGAGAGGCGTCAAGCATAAAACGAATATAGAAATGATCATGCTTGCCGATTCGAAATATTATACGGTCAACGGCAATGTGCTCGCGTTTCCCGATCATTCAAGACCGTACATAAAAAACGGCGGGGTTTATGTCCCCGCCGAATATGTCGCAAATGTTTTCGGTTTCCGTTCGCAATGGATTGAAGTAAAAAACCTTTTCTATATACGGTCCCTTTTTTGATAGTGCGTATGTAGCAATTCATGCGCCTTCTCGCCGTTTCTTTCCCCTAAAAATTCTGAATACAGCCGTTTAATCTCTTCGTTTTCGTGGGACATGCGCACGGTTTTTTCTTCGTCTTCTTTGAATATTGCCGCGGCGCGTTTGCGCAGCACTTCTATATTATTATTGTGGTACGGCTGGCCGCCGCCGCCTACACAGCCGGAGGGGCAAGCCATGATCTCTATCGCGTCATATTTGGCTTTGCCGTCGCGGATGTCAGACAACAATTGCCGCGCATTCCCGAGCCCGTGCGCTATTGCGATCGAAACTTTTTTACCGCCCACAATAACTTCGGCTTCGCGAATGCCTTCCATGCCGCGAAGCTGCGTGAAGTTCACGTTGACGGGCGCTTTTTCGTCCAGCCAAGCCGCTACGGTTCTTACCACTGCTTCGATGACGCCTCCCGACGTGCCGAAGATAACACTGGCGCCGGTCGATTCGCCCATGACGCTGTCGAAGTCGCCGTCCGGCAGTTCGGGAAAATTAATGCCCGCTTCATGTATCATACGCGCAAGCTCGCGTGTCGAGATGACATAGTCGACGTCGCTTCCGTCTTTTGTGGTGCCGAGCTCCTCGCGTTTTGCCTCGAATTTTTTCGCAAGGCACGGCATAATCGAAACGACCACGATTTTATTAGGGTCAACGTCGATTTTATTTGCCAAATATGTTTTTGCAACAGCCCCGAACATTTCGTGCGGTGATTTGCAAGTGGACGGTATGTCGAGCAGTTCCGGGAACTGATGCTCGATAAATTTTACCCAAGCAGGGCAGCAGCTCGTGAGTATCGGCAGCGGCCCGCCTTTATTCAAGCGCGCCAAAAATTCTGTCGCTTCTTCCATAACTGTGAGGTCCGCAGCAAAATCCGTATCGAGTACGCGGTTAAACCCCATCCTTTTTAGAGCAGTCACCATCTTGCCGGTAACCTGCGAACCCACGGGCATGCCGAACAGTTCGCCGAGCGCGACGCGTATTGCCGGCGCGGTTTGCACTATCACATATTTGTCCGGATCGTTTATCGCTTTCCATACTTCGGCGGTATCGTCCGTTTCGGTCAAAGCGCCGGTCGGGCATACCGAAACGCACTGCCCGCAAAAAGTGCATGACGTTTCTATCATGGGCATGTTAAACGCCGTACCCATCACCGTGCCGAATCCGCGTTTTACGCACGAATACACTCCCACAGATTGAACATCGTCGCACATTGTTTCACAGCGGCGGCACAGCACGCATTTTTCGGCGTTGCGTACGATCGAATAGCTTGAATGATCGCGTTCGGAATGCATACGTTCGCCTTTATAGCGTATCTCTCTTATGCCGAGCAGCGCGGCAAGCGATTGCAATTCGCAGTTTAAATTCCGCTCGCAGACAAGGCATTCTCTCGGATGGTTGGAAAGGAGCAGCTCCACGTTAGTGCGCCTCGCCGTAACAGCCCGCTTCGTGCTCGTGTGTATGTTCATACCCTCGGTCACGTTAGTGGAGCAAGCCGGCATCAAGTTTCTTCGTCCCTCTATTTCCACCATGCAAACGCGGCATGTGCCAACCTTGTTTACCATTTTAATGTCGTGCAAATCCAAATGGCACAGTGTTGGTATGTGCACACCTAAGCTGCGGGCGGCTTCCAATATGGTTGTGCCTTCAGGTACGCTCGTTTTGGCGTTGTTTATGCTTATATTAATCAACCGTACCGCCCCCTATCCTTTTATGATCGCCTTGCGCGGGCATCTTTGCAAGCATACGCCGCATTTAATGCACTTCGACTGGTCAATTACATGAATCTGTTTGCGTTCGCCCTCGATACAATCGACGGGGCAATTTTTTGCGCAAATCGTGCAGCCGTTGCATTTATCCGCTATTACCGTATAACCGAGCAGGTGTTCGCACGCGGCGGCAGGGCATCGT
>WRDG01000019.1 GCA_009783525.1 Defluviitaleaceae bacterium
GCGCCTTGAGTCATACACAAAGGACGGGCAGATAGCTTCTGTTTTGGAAAATTTCGGTTTTTCGCGTAAAAAAATAAGTGCGGCAAACGGCGGCGGAACGGTTTTTTATTTTGATATTGCCTGATAGGAATAAACTCATTCAAAGATTTAAACGGCGGCAAAAAGGCGGGGCGTCAGCTCCGTCTTTTTTTTTGCTTATTAAATTGAATAACGGAATCGTTTGAAGTAGTAATCGGTTTCAAATCAATGCCATACGAAAAAAACGGATGCTTGCATTATGTTTGCCCGTTTCATATAATTTCAATCGAATGTATATTCGATTAATAAAATTACTTGCACGGCAATTAAATGCACTGCAATCAAATATTAAATGCGAAGGAGATAAAAAATGGAAAACAATTTACGGACAGACCCGGAGTTTGCGTTGCTGATGCCGCCGCTTTCAACGCAGGAGCGCGAGCAGCTTGAAGCGAACATACTGTCGGAAAAAAAATGCCGCGACCCGATAATCGTATGGAAGGGTGTGGTCATAGACGGACACAACCGCTACGAAATATGCCGCAAACACGGCGTCGGTTACGAAATAAAAGAAAAATATTTTCCGACGCGGGACGAAACGAAGCTTTGGATCATCGAAAACCAGCTTGGAAAGCGTAACCTGTCAAGCGCGGCGCGGATAGCGCTTGCGGCGGCAAAGGCCGATTTGATAAAAAACAGGACGATAAACAGCCGGCCTGTGCGGGCGGAAAAAAATCTGCGGAAAACGATCGCCGAAGACGCCGGCGTCAGCGAGGGAACCGTTCACAATTATTTCAAAGTGATCGAAAAGGGAAGCAAAAAAACTGCGGAAATGATGTTAAAAGGCGAAATATCGGTCGGCTCCGCCCGCCGCGAAGCGGAATTGATCATAAAAACGGTTACCGAATATCCGATCGAGCCCACTCCGCCGCTCGAAATCGCGCTTTCGCAGGTAAAATGTATAGAAAACATTTTAGAAAACTTGCAAAGCCTGCTTCAAGCCGAAGACATAAAAAATACGAAAAGCGGCGCGTACTTATGCCTTAAAAGATTGCAAAGGCAAGTAAACGCCTGCGTCGAAAAATTATGAGATCACAAATAAAACATTAAAAACCTATTTTATTGTTAAAAAATTTGGTTAAAAAAACATAAAAAAAGAAGGGAGCAAAAATATGACTGATTTGCCGCGCAAGGATCCGGAATTTCAAATGCTTGTACCGCCGCTGACGCAGGAGGAGCGCGAACAGCTCGAAAAAAATATCGTGGAGCATAAAAAATGCATAAACCCGCTCGTCTCATGGGACGGGCTTTTGATCGACGGATACAACAGACTCGATATTTGCATAAAAAACGGAATTGCTTTCGAAGTGAAAGAAATGGAATTTTCCACGAGGGACGAAGCGAAAATATGGATACTCGACAACCAGCTCGGCAGGCGGAACCTCAGCGACGCCGCAAGAATCGAAATCGCCGCGCTTCGCGCGGAAATGTTAAAAGCAAAAGCAAAGGATAAACAAAAAGCCGCCGGAGGTGATAAGTACGGGAAGGAAACGCTTTTTTCAATAATGACAACTAATTCCGAAGAACCAATAAATTTGCATAAGCAAATAGCAGCCGAAGCCAGCATAAGCGAAGGCACATTGCACATGTACAACAAAATCAAGAAAGAAGGCAGCCCGGAGCTTTTGCAAAGCGTCCTCTGCGGCGAGGTAAAAATCGGCACGGCGTATAAAAGCCTCAAAAGCCGCGCCGATACTAACGCGGAAAAAATTGGCTATTATTTAAAAAGGCTTGAATATTCGATAGGCGAAATAAAAAAGCAAATAAACACCTTCGGTGTTTCTTCATTCCCGGAAAACGCGGAGGAGTTAAAAGCGCGGCTCGGCGCGATATGGGCGGTTTTGGACTCGTTGATAAAAAAATAAATTTAATACACGGAAAACCTGTAAGTATCCAAACACAACCCAAACGCCGTAATACATAAATATAAAGCTCAACAACAGCCATTACATACTCAACCAATCAAAACCGCCGCAAGCCCCGCGGCTTTTCCGTAGGCGCGGATCAACCCGCCTTTGCCGAGCAGTGTGCCGCCAAAATAACGAACCACCGCAATCGCGGTGTTTTGCAGATTGCGGCGGTTGATTACGTTGTATATCGGCAGCCCCGCAGAACCCCGGGGTTCTCCGCCGTCGCTTGTGCGGGCCGTGCTTGGCAGCACATAGGCAAAGGCGACGTGGCTTGCCTTCGGATGTTCGCCTGCGACCTTTGCGATAAACGCCTTTGCTTCGTCTTCGTTGTTGACCCGCGCGGCATAGCCGATGAAGCGGGATTTTTTTATTACGATTTCGGTCACTGTATTACCGTCCGCGCCGATTGCCCGGTATTTGATGATTTGCTATTAATCATTTGATATTTTTGTTTGGTACTCCGATTTGCTTTGATTCGGCCGCGCCTTTTTTTCAAGCGTTTTACCCTTTTTTAAACGTGCGTGTGACGACGTTCTTCTTGCCGTATTCGTACATTTTTTCGCAATAGTATTTGTATGCCGGATATTCGATGGCATGGTGTGCGCCGTGGTCGAGCGCGGCGACATAATAGCCGCGTTTGCGCATGGGCGCGACGACGCGCTTGAGTTCGAGGTCGATTGCCTCGTAAACATCGGTTGTGGCGAAGCGTCCCACCTGCGAGGGGTCGTTCGGTTCGAACATGTGCTTGTAGATGCCGCCGATCATCCTGTACTTGGGAAATTCCTCCGCGAATTTGAGCATGTCTACTCCGTTTACTTCCCACGGGAGCATGACGTCGATGCCGCTTTCGTACCACTGCCTGACAAGCGGCGAGGGGTTGCCGTCCGTGTCGAGGATTGTGTACGGGACGCCTATGCTTTTGGTGAAGTCCTTCCATTCTTTGTACCACCATGCGAAAACGTCGTCGAACAGCAGCGGCGAAATGAACGGCCCGGTTTTGCCGCAGCAGTCTTCCCAAACGAACGAGGCGTCGAAACGGTAATGCGCCGCGATTTTTTCGGTGATCCCCATGCAGGTTTCCAAATGGTCGCGCAGCATTGTAAGCACCCACTGACGGTCTTCGTACGGTGCTGCCATGGCTTCCTCCGTGCCGATTAACACGCGGAGGTATGCGTAAGGCCCGTGTACGAACAATGAGCTTATAAAATCATTTTGGCCCTTCATTTTTTCGGCGCTTTTTATCAGCGACTGCTCGTCGTAGCGGCTGTCGATGTTGCCAATGTAGCGATCCCTCGCGGCGAAATAGTCTTTGCGGTTTTTTATGGCGAAGTCTACTTCGTACGGCGGCGAGCCTACGCTCGAGCCGTCTTCGCCTTTTTGCTTGACGCTGTCGTGCAGCTCGCGGAACGTGTTTCCGTTGCCGTCCTTGTATGTAATGCGCGTGCCGTCGTCGTCGAGGAGCTTGGAGTCGTAATGCGGAAAGCAAAAATAATTTATGTTCGGCGAAGCGGAAAGCAGGCCCGATACGTTAAAATGGTCGTGCAGGTTTTCGTACTCCGAAAGCTTGTCGCCGGCGGATACCACATGCGCAGGCATGCCCTGCGAATACCATTTTTTATACGGTACGTTAAACCCTTGTTCGAAATGCAGGAGATCGCCGCCGTTTTCACCGGCCATCGTCGCGTAAAAAAGTTCGCGGTTTGTCATTTTTTTTCCCCCGTTTTTAAATTAAAATTCGATATTTAATTGCAAAGTTTTGTTTTTGCTTCGTAAAATCCCTTGCTGCAAAGATTTTAAACGCGCAAAAACGAGTTGAATATCGAATTTAAAAAGGCCATGCCTTGCGTCGAACATACGTTCAAGGCAAGCGGCATGACACGCATGTGCATCATAGGAATAAAATACAAACCTGTCAAGAAAAACCGCAAAAAAAAGAGAAAAAGCGAGCGGCAGCCGCCTCGCTTTTTTTTATTGTATCGGCCGGAGTTTATACGGAGCATGGCAAGCTTGCCACGCGGCGGCCGCAAGCTTAATATCTGTAAATTGCCGGAGGGGGTAAATGCGATGAGCGGAGCGGAGCAAACAGGCGCGGAAAAAAATAGCGCGGCGTTATTAACGGAGGAAAAGGCGTATCTCGAAAATGTGCTGGAATATTTGCAACTGTTTTTAGACGAAAGCTCGAGCAAAAAAAATGAGATAGACGATCTTGTTTCGTACGGGCGTAAACACTACAACTCGGACAACGCGGAGCAGTTCGTCGAGCTTTCGTTAAACATTAACATGCAGGAAGTTTTGGTGAAGCGCGTCACGCAAGCGGCTTATGCGCTTAACAAACCATATTTTGCGCGGGTGGACTTCGTGGAGGACGGCGACGCATCCGAGCAAAAATACTACATAGGCAAGATGAGCCTGATGCGCGAGCTCGAACTGCTCATAACCGACTGGCGCGCCCCAATTGCGACGCTTTATTACGAAGGCAGGCTCGGAAGCGCCGAATACGAATGTCCTGACGGTATTATTGCCGGCGAGATCACATTGAAACGTCAGTACGCGATCGAAAAGGGCATACTGCAATCGTTCGGAGACATCGACATTACGACCAACGATTCGTTTTTGCAGGCGGCTCTCGGCGCGAGCAAGGACAGGCGGCTCAAAGACATAGTGACGACAATCCAGGCGGAGCAGAACCGAGTGATCCGCGCACCGCTTTTTGAACCGCTGATCGTGCAGGGCGCGGCAGGCGGCGGCAAGACGACGATAGCGCTGCACCGTATAGCGTATCTGCTGTATACGCACGAGCAGAGCCTTCAGCCGAAACATGTAATGATAATGGCGCCTAACCGGTTTTTTTTAAGCTATATTTCGGAAGTACTGCCCGACCTCGGCGTCGAGCGCGTCGTCCAAACGACTTTTGAGGATTATGCGGCGGAATGTATCGGGTTGAGCAAAAAAAAATGGAGCGTCACGCCGGACGTGCAGCATTTGGCGCGGATTATAAACGACGGAAAATATACCGGCGCCGCGTTTGAGGCGGCGCGTTTAAAAGGCGGCATGAGGTTTTTATACGCGGTAAAAAAATACTGCGAAAAAATCGAGCGGTCGGTTCCGCCCAAGGAAGATTTCGGTTTTGAGGAGTACGAGCTGTTCACCCACGAGGCGGTAGAGGATCTGTTCCTGCGCGAGTACAGATACCTGCCCGTGGCCAAACGGGTGAACGAAATAAAGAAGAACCTCAAAAACACGTTAAAAAAAGAAAAGCCGTTAATAATAGAAAAAATCGAAAGTGATTGTGAAAGCGCACGCAAAAAGTTAAAAAAAGAAATGGATGACGGGCCCGAAAGAAGAAGTCTGATAATAAAAATGCTCGACGAGCGCGACGAAAAAATCAAGCGGGTAAAATATAAAGCCGCGCAGATTCTTCCGCCCTACATAAAAAAATTTGCGGTAAAAACCGCGGCGGAATATTACTGCGAGCTTTTTTCAAACGCAGAGCTGCTTACGGAAATATGTTCCGAATGGTTTACGCCGGACGAGACGGAGGCGATGCGCAGCCACACGGCTCAAACGCTCGCGGAAAACAAACTCGACACGGCGGATCTGCCGCCGCTGCTGTGGATGCAGATAAAACTGTTCGGGTTAGGGGACGTATCCGTAATAAAACATGCCGTAATAGACGAGGCGCAGGATTTTTCGCTTTTCCAGTTCAGCGCGTTAAAGGCCGCTTTAAAAAGCGAATCATTTTCGATACTCGGCGACATTCATCAGGGGATTTATTCGCACAAGGGAGTGAACGACTGGGCTGAGGTCGAAAAAAATATCTTTCCCGTTTCGTCGAAAAAGAACGGGGTAAAAAACCTGACGCTCGTAAAAAGTTACCGTACTACAGTCGAAATAATGGAAGCGGCAAATCCCGTAATAGCGAAGCTGTACGAAAACGAGCCCGCGATCAGTCTTGCGGAGCCGGTCATCAGGCACGGCGAGCGCGTGGCGCTGCACCGCTGCGGCAGTCCTGTTTCGCTTGCGCTTGAAATAGAAAAAAAAATAGCCGAGTGCGAAAGCCTCGGCTACCGTTCGGTTGCGGTCATTTGCAAAACCGAATCGAAATGCAAATTTTTGCAAAAAACATTTAAACGGAAAATGCAACTGATAAACATCAACGAAGAAATGTACGGCGGCGGTTTTTTGATCGTGCCGGCGTATTTGGCAAAAGGGCTCGAGTTCGACGCGGTGCTTATAGCGGATGCCGAAGCCTACAGCGGCGCCGAACAGCTTGACATCAAGCTTTTATACATCGCGATGACCCGCGCACTCCACTTGCTCGAAATATTTTACGAAGGCGATCCGCCGTCGTTAATAAAGCATCTTGTCAATTGAATACAAACAGCGTGTCGAAGCGCGTCATGAGCCTGATGTCACCCCTGATTTTTAAGCTGCCTATCATAAACGCTTTTTGCGCCGCGTATTTACCGTCCAATATTTCGCGCCAAACAGCGGAATCTGCCGTGACCGCCAAATCGGGAGCGGAAAGCGGCGCGCCGTCCGCGTATGCGCATTCGGAGTTTGCGACGGTTATATGTCCGTCAAACGTTTCGTCGCCGTTTACCGTTATATGAATTACAGCCGTAAGTCCGTCGGCGGCCTGTGCGCGAAAAAACCTCGGCATGCCGCGGGTGCGCTGCTGCAGTGTGACCACAGGCGCGGCGGCTATTCCCGGCATTTTTGCCGCGGTGTGCGGGCTGTTCGGATTATCGATCTTGTCCGCGAAAAGCCGCGTCAACTCTTTAATGTCGCTGTCCTGTTTTTCGTCCGCGGCATTTAAATTATAATTTTTATACAGCTCCGCCACCGGTATTTTTACGGGCCTGTACTGTTCTTCCGGCTGCTTGGCATAGCTTACGAAATCCGCGTCGCTTGCGGCGGCGTCCGAAGGGATGAGCCTTTTACGGTTTTGCCTGACAAACCTGTAAAAATCTTCCGCTTCTTTTTCGATAATTTCACGTAAATTTGCGTCGGACTCGATTTTGCTTGCCTGATGTTCCCGCAAGCCGATCCTTGTGGCGTCGTAACCGCCGAACGATTGCACAGCGCGCGAAAGATATTCGAGGACTGCGCGTTCGCCGCCGTTTTTTGAAACGACAGCGATCATGCAGTATTTTTCTTTAAAAGACTGCCTGTATTCGTCGAGGGACGCAAATTCCAAAAAGGTTTGCATAATGGCGGTGGGCGCGAAAATTTGCGCGGTGCACGCGAATATGACGGCGTCAGCATTTTTTATTTGCGCTGTTATGTCTGTTACCGCCTGCGATCCGATCCCGTCGCAGTAGGGTATTTGGCGGTACGACAAATTAATTTCGTCGACTGCGACGCCGAGTTCGGCGAGGGTCGTGTTTACCGCGTTTAAAACCTTGCCGAGCCCCATGTCATAATGCGGCATGTTGCCGTTAAGCGTTAAAATTTTCATATGGTGGGTCCCCCCGAAGGTTATTCCGGAAAATCCGGCAGTGTCGCGTTGTTAAGCCAAAGATTAAAAAAAGAGTTGAGGCTGCTTCCGATAATTGATTCGGCAAGCGAAATGAATCCCTCGGACGAAGCGTTGCCGAAAGCGAAATGGTGGTAATAGCCGTTTAAAAACTGCGCGAACATTTCGTCGCCCATCATTATGAACAGGCCGTAGATCATCAATTTTGATTTTTGTTGCTGCACCAAATAATATTCGTTCCAATTTTCGTATTCCGCCTGCGGGCGGGATATTTTTTTGTTTTCAACATTGCGCATGTCTTTGTAGCGCGCCGCGAAATTGCTATAATCCGTTTGCAGCTTGCCGCGGAGTTCGCTGCGGTCGGGATAAAAAAACATATCTTGCAAAAAAAGCGTGAGCCCTTCGGCAAGCCACGGTTCAAGCGCCGCGTTGTTGCCTATTACGTTAAAGAACCATTGGCGTCCAACTTCCTGAACCATCCTCATATAAATGAGCGGCGAACCGAGCATGTCCGAATCTATAAAAATTATTTTGGAAAATTCCATGCCGGGTATGTAGAGGCCGGTTTCGGCTATGCACAACTGACTGTACGGATAAATGCCGACCATCTCTTGAAAAAAATACAGGCTTTCCGCCGTAACGGCAAGCACGTCCTCGGTATTGACGCCGTCCGAATAATAAAAAAGGCTGATTTCGATGCCGGACGGCGTAATCAGAATTTCGTTTTTATATGAGGGCGAAAGAGCAAACGCAAAATCGCGCGTATGCGCCGCGGTAAACGTAGACACCTTGTGTTCTTCCAAAACAGTTTCGTTTTTTTTGCCCGTGCCGGTCACCGTATAATTTTCCGGGGTTGTAATATTGACGGTATAATGCGCCGTATCGGTAAAAACGGGGTTGCCCACCGGGCCGTACGGCTCAGTGTGCCAGCCGTTCTTGCCGTAGACCGAAATCAACGGCAAAAACGCGCCGCACCACATGGCTTGGCCGTTCGAACCCGTACGGTGGCGTATGCGCGGCACATAGGCCACAAACTGTATGCGGAGCTGAATTGTTTCTTCGGCGGCAAGCGGTTCGACGAGCTCAATCGTCAGCACCGTACCCGAATCGGTAAGACTGTAAAACAGTTCTTCATTGTCAAGCGACACATGCAAAATGTTCATGTATCCGTAATCGCGCCCGTGAGGAAAAATGGATGTTTCGAAGCTTGCGAAGTACGGCCTGTACTCCGCTTCTTCTGAAAAGGCGTTTAAAAAAACGCGGCAGACTATCTGCTCGAGGGCTTCGCCGGTTCGGTTCGTAAAACGGATCCTTTCGATGCCCTTTACAGTCCTCGCTTCGGGGTCTATGTCGAGCGAAACGTTGTATTCGTTGTACTGCGGTATTTCGGGCTGCGGCTCGAATTCTTCCGTGATGTTTTCGGGCGTGTGCGGGCGGTCGCCGTTTTCGGCGGGGTATTCAATCTGTTCGATTTTTTCCGGCGGTTTTTTTGCGCAGGCAATAAAAAGGCCCGCCAATAACAATATAAGCAGCAAACGGAAAATTTTAAGCCGCATAAATATCGCCGAACCTTTCACAAAAAATATTTTTAAAAACTTCTTAATATATAAACGCAAAAACATATTTATTGTACCATAAAATTTGTAAAAAATTAATCTGTGTGGTGAAAAGATGAATGGGTGGTAAAAAAATCGTGCTTACCGGCGGCGGTACGGCGGGGCATGTCACTGCCAATATCGCTTTGCTGCCGGCGCTTGCCGAAGCCGGGTACGAAGTTTATTACATAGGCGGCGCCAAAGGAATAGAACGCGAACTAACCGCGCCGCTCGGAATAAAGTATTACGGCATATCGGCCGGCAAACTCCGCAGGCGGCCGTCGTTTAAAAACCTGTGCAAAAATATCGCGGACATTTTTAATGTGATGAAGGGTTACCGGCAGTCAAAAAAAATTATCGGCGAAATAATGCCCGAAGTAATTTTTTCCAAAGGCGGCTTTGTTTCCGTGCCTGTTGTTTTAGCCGCAAAAAAAAAGCGGATACCGATAATTATCCACGAATCCGATTTGACTCCCGGTTTGGCGAACAGGATCGCCTTTAAATACGCCTCACGAATTTGCGTGACGTTTCCGGAAACGCTCGGACATGTGCCGAAAAACAAAGGCGTTTATACGGGCACGCCCATCCGACCGGAATTGTTTCAAGGGAGCAAGGACACTGCGGTAAAAATCTGCGGCTTTGACGCAAACGACAATCGACCGACTGTGCTCGTTACTGGAGGCAGCCAAGGGTCGGCGGCTGTAAACTCATGTGTGAGGCAGGCGCTGCCTGAGCTGTTAAAAAAATATAAAGTCATACACTTATGCGGAAAAGGCAACACTGTTTATTTGAGCATGCCCGGCTATTTTCAATTGGAATACGCTTCGGACGAAATGCCGCATCTTTTGGCGCTGTCTGAGCTTGTCGTTTCGCGCGCGGGCGCGAACACGATATGCGAGCTGCTCGAACTCCGCAAGCCGCACCTGCTTATACCCTTAACAAAAAAAGGCAGCAGGGGCGACCAGTTGGAAAACGCGGCTTCGTTCGAAAAGCAGGGCTTTTCAATGGTACTGCCCGAAGAAAAAATCAATAAATTGCCGGAATGTTTGGACATACTCTGCGCGAACAGGGAAGGGTACATAAAAAAAATGGAAGAGTCGGCGGATGACGGCGGTTGCAGCGGGCTGCGGCGCACGCTCGAAACGATAAACGGCTTGATTGGGCTGTAAATTTGCAGCGGATAAAATATATGGTATACTTAAATTGCTGTGGTATCGTCGCGGACGAACCATTCGCGCAAAATTATTAAGGGGTCTTACATGTTATATTTCGCGGCGTTTGCCCTTGCTTGCCTGACGGTACTGCTTCTTACCCCGATATTTTCTAAAATCGCACATAAAATCGATTATACAGACAAACCCACCGAACGAAAAAAACATGCCGCCCCTATCCCGCTGGTGGGGGGCGTAGTCATGTTTATCGCTTTTTCGGCGGGTTTTATTATTTTTGTGGCTTCCAATGATTTAAAAATGCTTTCGGTTGTCGCGGGCGCGGCGATGCTCATAGGCATCGGGTTAATAGACGATTATTTTAAGACAAAGCAAAAAGAATTCCCGGTGCTGCCGAGAGTCGCCGTGTATTTGGCTGTCGCCGCGATTACATTTGCGGCGGGTATACGCTTTACGGGTTTTCATATTCCTTTTGCCGGAGAATATTGCATTTTTCCGCTTTGGCTGCAGTTTGCCATTACGTCGCTATGGATATTCGGCCTGATAACCGTCGCGAACTGGATGGACGGGCTCGACGGTTTATCCGGCAGCCTGTGCGCGTTGTCGGGCATTACGCTTTTTATCGTTGCAGTTTTCATGGGGCAGAGCGACTCGGCGTTTATCGCGGTCATATTGGTTGGGTCAACGCTCGGTTTTTTACGCTACAACCTTTATCCCGCCAAGGTTTATATGGGAGATTCGGGCGCAAACCTGCTCGGCTATCTGCTGGGGGTCATATCGCTCTACGGCGCGTTTAAGCAGGCGACTCTCGTTTCGCTCGCTATCCCGGTTTTGGCAATGGGCGTGCCTATATTCGACAGCATTTTCGTTGCCGTCAAACGTTTGGTTTCACGCAAGCCCGCGCATAAAGGGGACCACACGCACATACATTTCAGATTGACGGACGCGGGTTTAAAACCCGTGCAAGCCGTCGCGTTTATCGTCTTGATAAGCGTTTGCTTAAATTTGGCGTCTATCATAATTTTATTGGTAATGGAATAGAAACGGGAGGATGACATGAGTAAAAACATATTCAGCAAAATGATACTGCCGCAAGAATTGAAAACGATTATAACCCAAAGCGGCGTTGAAATCGCCGTGCCCGAAAAAAGAGAGGATTTGCTCTCCCTCGCTTTGGGCGGCGACGACAACATGACGTTTGACGTTTCGTACGAGGTCGAAGGCGCGGGCCTTATTCCGGAAGCAACCGTCATAAAATGCAAAAACGGCGCTGTGGTAAATTATGCCGACACTTACATGCGCAGACGCGACCCAGACAGTATGGTGATAGCGGACGAGCTGCCCACGGACAAGCCGAGGCATGAAGACCGTTTCGGTTTCGCATTCAACGAAGTGCGTAACGATGCGTTCGATTGGCTGTCCAAACAAAAAAAACTTTTGGTCATGCCGTTTTTGTCCGGCAACGCGGACAACGGGCTCGGGTATCCGTCAATATTGATTGCGCCTGCCAACGCGGCGTTTTTCGGCGCGGCGCTTGCGGACATTCAAGGATTTATTCCGATGTCTAAAATCCCCAACTTTTTTAAGCCGAAAGCGATTATTTACGTCGTGCCTCCGTTTAGGCACAAGTATTACGACGGAAAACAGATCGTTGTTCATAACAGGCTGTATGACACTCACGAGCTTTTTTCGTTCAATCTGTACCCCGGGCCGAGCGCGAAAAAAGGTATTTACGGCGTGCTTCTCAATTTGGGCGAACAGGAGAAGTGGCTCACTCTTCACGGTTCGACCGTGCGTGTTATCACGCCCTACGAGTTGATGTTCACGATACTGCACGAAGGCGCGAGCGGCGGCGGGAAAAGCGAAATGATAGAAAATTTTCACCGCGAGCGCGACGGGCGGGTGCTTCTGGGTACAAACGTGGTTAACAACGAAAGGTTTTTACTTACCATCATGGATGCGTCGGAACTGCATCCGGTTACGGACGACATGGCTGTATGCCACCCCTCGCTTCAGGGCGAAAGCAAGAAACTGGTGGTTGCGGACGCGGAGGAAGGCTGGTTTTTAAGGGTCAACCACATCACTCATTACGGAATGGATTTCGATACGGAAAAAAATACCATACACCCGCCGGCGCCTTTGCTTTTTTTAAACATGGCGGCGACTCCCGGAAGCACCTGCCTTATATGGGAGCCCTATATGGATGAGCCCGACAAGCCGTGCCCCAACCCGCGTGTAATTATGCCGCGCAGGTTTGTTCAAAATCACGTTAACGAAGCCGTGGAAGTGGATGTACGCAGTTTTGGGATACGGACGCCACCCTGTACACGCGAGCACCCCACATACGGGATCGTCGGCATTTTTCATGTGCTGCCGCCCGCGTTGGCATGGCTTTGGAGGCTTGCCGCGCCGAGGGGTCACGACAACCCGAGCATAGTGGACAAGGACATGACTCAGCTTACGAGCGAGGGTGTCGGGTCATACTGGCCGTTTGCTACAGGCAGGATGGTGGATCAGGCTAACCTATTGCTCGAGCAAATTTTGAAAACGCCCGCGACGAGTTTTATCCTGATACCAAACCAGCATATCGGAGCTTACAAGGTCGGATTTTTCGGTCAGTGGATGACACGCGAATATTTGGCGCGGCGCGGCGGGATGCATTTCCGCGACGGCGTGCTGACCGAGTCGCGCTGTCCGCTTTTGGGATACGCTCTCGAGTCCATGAAGGTGGACGGCACAAGTCTGCCCAAACATTTCATGCAGGTGCAGTATCAGCCGGAAGTGGGCGGCGAAGCATACGACATAGGCGCGAAAATACTCACGTCATTTTTTAAAAACGAAATAAAGAAGTATCTTTCTATGGATTTGATGCCGATGGGCAAACGAATAGTGGAAGCTTGCCTAAACGACGCAAGAGTTACCGAATACTACAACTTGATACCAAGACTTTAATTTCGGAGGCGATATAATGCACATCACGGTCGCAGGCAAATTGGGCAGCGGCAAGTCCACAATTTGCAGGATCCTCAAAGAAAAGCACGGCTTTCAGGTGTACAGCACGGGAGCGATCCACCGCGAAATAGCGCAGCAAAGGAATATCACCACGCACGAAATGAACGAAATGTTAAAAGACCAAAACCAGGACTTCGACAAAGAAATTGACGACGCCGTTACGCAAATTTCGGTCGAACAAAACGGAAAAACAATCGTTTTTGATTCGCGGATGGCATGGAAGTTCGCCGTCGGTTCGTTCAAGGTTTTTTGCATAGTCGATACGGCGCTTGCCGCGCAGCGGATTTTTGACAACCCCCGGGGCGACGTGGAAACTTACTTGGACGTAAACGACGCAAAAGAAAAATTATTTGAGCGCGGCATGATGGAAAACGAAAGGTTTATGAAACTGTACGATGTTGATACGTTCGACTATGCTAACTACAATTTGGTTTTGGACACGTCGGCATTGACTGCCGAGGCTGCGGCGGACATAATATTCGAAAAGTTTACTGCGTTTTGCAAAGGCGGAAGCGAGCAGTGCGAAATACTGCTTTCGCCGACATCGCTTTATCCGCTTGACGACATAAGCAGCATTAACATTTACATTGTCGAAGAAAACAGGGTTTCCCGCGAATATTTGCATCAGCCGATCAATATAATCATACACGACAATTATCATTTTATTACGGACGGGCACCACAGAATGCTGGCGGCGATTTTAAACGGCGAGTCGCTTGTAAGAGTCAAGGCGGTAGACACGGACGAGTACTTGGTCATGCTTAATCTTCAAACATTAACGCTGTCGTCCGTGCAGGAATTCGAAGAGGCGGGAAATTTCCGTTACGGAAGCTATCCGCAGCAATATTCACAAAATTGATTAAAGGACGTAACGGATGGACTCGGACATAAAAATAGCGCAGGAAACAAAGATGCTGCCGATACAGCAAATAGCGGACAAGCTCGGGATTCCTGCTTGCAGCGTCACGCAATACGGTGAGTACAAAGCAAAAATAAACCATAAATATTCGGGCGGAAAAAAAGCGAAGGTTGTTTTGGTTACAGCTATTTCGCCGACGCCGCTCGGCGAAGGCAAAACGACCACAACGGTCGGGCTTGGCGACGCGTTAAGCAGGCTTGGCAAAAAAACGGCTGTATGCCTGCGCGAACCGTCGCTCGGGCCGGTGTTCGGAGTGAAGGGCGGCGCTGCGGGAGGCGGATATTCGCAGGTCGTACCCATGGAAGATATCAACCTGCATTTTACGGGCGACATTCATGCGATATCGGCGGCAAACAATCTGCTCGCGGCTCTTATCGACAACCACATATACCACGGCAACGGGCTCAGGATCGACCCGCGCCGCATTACATGGCGGCGCGCACTCGATATGAACGACCGTCAGCTCCGCTTCGTTGTAAACGGTTTGGGCAAGTCGGCTAACGGCACACCAAGAGAAGACGGCTTCGATATAACCGCGGCTAGCGAAATAATGGCGGTTTTTTGCCTGTCCGAAAATTTTGAAATATTAAAAAGAAATATGTCCAATATTATCGTTGCGTATTCGTTTGACGGGAAACCGGTCACTGCGGGCGAGCTTAAAGCGGAGGGCGCGATGACGGCTTTGCTGCGCGACGCATTCGAACCGAATCTCGTGCAGACATTGGAGCACACGCCGGCATTTATACACGGCGGCCCGTTCGCAAACATCGCGCACGGCTGCAATTCGATGGTTGCGACGCTAACGGCGGCTACACTGTGCGATTATGTCGTAACGGAAGCGGGCTTTGGCGCGGATCTCGGCGCAGAAAAATTTATCGACATAAAATGCCGCAGGTCGGGCATTGTCCCGTCTGCCGCGGTGATAGTCGCCACTGTGCGCGCCCTTGCTCACCACGGCGGCGGCTCGCTGCAAAAAGGCGTATGTAATTTAGAAAGGCATATAGAAAACATAAAAAATGTTTACGGCTTGCCCGTTGTGGTCGCGGTAAATAAATTCGGCGGCGATACGGAAACCGACCTTGAATATGTCGCGGACGCGGCAAAAAGCATGGGCGTGCGGGCAGAAAAATCGGAAGTATTCGAAAAGGGCGGCGCAGGCGGCGCGAAATTGGGCGAAGCCGTGCTGGCTGCGGCAGACGAAAAAAATTCGTTTAAGTTTGTATATCAATCAGACAAATCGCTTAAGAAAAAAATTGAAACGGTCGCAAAGGATATTTACAGAGCGGGCGATGTTTCATATTCGCCGGAAGCGGCGAAGGGCTTAAAGGAACTGGAAAGCATCGGTTTCGGAAAACTGCCGGTTTGCATAGCAAAAACCCAGTATTCATTTTCCGACAACCCGAAACTTTTGGGAGCGCCGTCGGGTTTCGAATTTCATGTGCGGCAGGTGAGGCTGTCTGCGGGCGCGGGTTTCGTTGTCGCGTTCGCGGGCGACATCATGACCATGCCGGGCCTGCCTAAAACGCCGTCGTCCGAATACATCGACGTGGAAGCGGACGGGAAAATAAACGGTCTTTTTTAAAACACATTCATGGAGCCTGTTCTGTAGCCGTTTAAATCCAACGAAACATACGAAAATCCGAGCAGTTTAAATTTTTCGCAAATAATACTGCGAACCTCCGGTTCCGGTATTTTTTTTATGTCTTCATGCTGAGTTTCGATGCGGGCGAGATTGCCGTGCAGCCTTACTCTTACCTGAGCAAAACCAATTTCGTGCAATAATTCTTCCGCCTGTTCAACCATACGTAATTTTTCCGCCGTGATTTGTTCTCCGTGAACGAACCGCGAGGCGAGGCACGCAAATGACGGTTTTTGCCAGGTAGGAAGCCCGCGTTCTTTTGAAAACATACGGATTTCGTTTTTTGAAATACCCACAGTTTGAAACAGGCTTAGCACACCCAGCTCCTTAACGGCCTTTGCGCCTGCGCGGTAGTCGTTTAAATCGTCCGTGTGCGAGCCTTCAAGCACATTTTGTGTTCCGAAAGACTGCGCTATTGAGATAATTTTTGTCATGATTGCGCGCTTGCAATCGTAACAGCGGTTAGGCGGGTTGTCCGAAAAGCCCTGCACAGAAAACGGGTCGAAGTCGAACACAATGTGCTTGA
>WRDG01000020.1 GCA_009783525.1 Defluviitaleaceae bacterium
GGGTATGCCTGCTGCAATCGGGTGGCCCGGCAGCAATGTCCAGAGCTTTTCCGCGCCGAAGGGCGGAGGCGGTATCTGCAGGCTGCAGCTTGTGCCCATCAAGCGTTTGAAAATTTTCGCAAAATGAGCGGAGTGCAGGCATATTATGCCCATGCCCTTATTCACGACATGCCTGTACAGCAGTTCGACTTCGGCGTCCGGCACCCTGTCGTGCCCCACATGCCCCCACCACATAACCACATCGGTTTCGGCGAGCCGTTCTTCGGTAATGCCGCAGTTTGGGTCGTCCAAGGTTGCGGTTATAGCCGAAATGCCGGGATCCTTGTTTAAAAAGTTTGCGATGGTGTTATGCATGCCCTCGGGATAAACGATCCTGACATCCTCCTGCGTCTTGTTCTGGATGTTTTCGCACCAAACCAATACCTTGATCATGTCCCGGTCCTCCTTTTATGTTTATTTATCATCTGTTCAAAGTACGGGTAAAATCTTTCGTCCAAAAAAATCCCGTCCTTCATCATTTGCTTAATTGTTTCCGCGCTTGCCCACATGGCGGCGCAGGTTTCGCCGTCCGAAAATCGAACATCCTCTATTTGGCAGTCATGCAAAAAAATCCATACATCGCAAATCCAGCCTCCGCCCATTGAGCTGCCGGCATTGATTGTGCGCTCGAACAGCTCGCCTTTTTGCGGGTCAAGGTCTATGCCCAGCTCCTCTTTTGTTTCGCGCAGCGCGGCGGTTAAACTGTCATCGCCCGCCACCGCGCAGCCGCCCGTGGTTTCCCACATTCCGTCGATGTTTTGGCCGCGGTTTGCCCGTTTGTCGATGAGCCATTCGCCCCTGCCGTTGTGTTTCCAAACATGCACCACAAGGTGGTAGTCACCCGGCGCCTTTGGCTTGCCGCGCTCGTGCAGCCTTCCTGTCTTGTTTCCGTTTGCGTCGTAGATGTCCCACAGTTCCGTTGGCGACGAGATAAAAATCCGTCCCTTCCGTAAAAATTTTTTTACGCCGCTCTGTTACCGCCTTTATACCTGTTACCGTAAAAAACCGCGCCCTTCGGCGTTTTTTTTATATATCGGAAAAACATGAATAAATCCGTCCAGCTTCCGCCCGCATTTATAAGCATCAGCAGCGAAATCCAAAGCGCCATACCTTCCGCTTGACGCATAAAAAAAATAAGCGCCGCGCCAAGCAGCGCCGTGATTACGGCAAACGGCAGAAGCAGCGAAACAACAGCCCTTGTTCTGCTTGTTTCGCCGTCGTAAAACGCGCTGACCGCGGGCCAGCCGATAAAAATGTTAAATTTATTTGAAAATATATTCAAATCGTATGCCATCAAATGAAGTATCTCGTGAAGCGGCACGATAAACAAAATGTAAATCAATATAAGAACCGACAACGCAAGCAGATTCCGGCTTGCATCAAAGCTGCCGGCGAAAACGAAACGCGAAAGCAAAAACGCGGCGGCTGCAATAAAAACGGGAACGACTATATTTCCTTTTCTTAAAACTTTTTTGGTTTCTTCCCAATCGTAAGCGGGCGTCCAACCCTCCGCCGCGCCGTAGCCCGCGGTTTCGTAATCGATCACGCGCTGTCTTGATATTTTCATGCGTACACCCTTTGCGTTTTTTTGCCGTCTTGCAAACCGGTTAGCAAAAAAATTTTTTAATTATTGTTGCGCATTTAATACCTGGTTAAGAGTCGCTTGCAGATCGGCGCATTGTTTTAAAATAATTTTTTGCGTTTCGCCCGTTACCTTGCATCCGTTAAACATTTTGGACACGCGGAAACTTATTTTTTCTCTTGCCATTCGGCCGGATTTTCCTTTTGAAGCGATTACCTCGGCTTCCAAAGCGTTAAAGGCAGTATCATATGCAGCCTTTCCGCTTGCCGATACCCCTCCTTCTTTATACAGAGGGATTATTAACTGCGGATTGTTAAAGTCTTTGGTGTTGATAACCAAATTAACTTCAATTAATGCAGTGTTGACTTCCGCTTTTCCGCCGGCAGCAGCAGCGCCGATTATTGCGCCGACTGTCCCGCCAAGCAACCCGCCTATAACCGCACCGCCTAAACCGCTGCTGTAACGCACCTTCGTTTCTTCGTCAAAATCCAAATCAAAACCGACAACCCGGCTTATGTGAATCGTTTCAAAAAATTCGGGTTCTTCTTTCCAACGGTTTTTTTGCAGCATTAACGGGTCGTCGCATGTGGGAATATGAGGGCGGTAAAATCCAATCCAACCCGACTCTGTAACCGCCGCGATTGTATACATCAAACCGAAAAACCTATAATTGGAAAAGTGCTCTGTTTTTGCGAACGCATGACGCGCAGGGGCGTGTATGTATTCCCACGCTGTTTTTTCGTCAACGGGAAGCTGCAAGGCAAGCGGATCTTGATTTGCAGCAACCGGATCACTTTTTTCTTTTTTACCGAATAAAGGCATGATGTTCCTCCAAAAAATTTTTTTTGATGATTAACTGTACATCGCCGGATTTCGTTTTGAAAAATTTTATTTTAAAATTTTTGCGCCGGGAATTTATTTAAATAAATTTATGTCAATCATCGAACATTATTATACACAAATATTTAATTAAAGCATTTATCAACATTGATTACGGCAAAAAAAAACAGCTTGGCAAACCTGCCCGCTGTTTTTTTTTGCTTAACCGGTTGTTTTAATCCGCTAAATGATCAAATACGCCCCAAGCATTTTTCTTTCGTCGTTCTCTTCAAATGTAATGTATCCGCTTGCCAGCGCGCCCTGCAGCACGGCTTCCCTCGTGCAAAAAATGCTTGCGCAGGCGTGGGCTGTTTGGTAGCGGTCTTCCTTAAAAAAGTCCGGCACTTCACTTTGGATTATTTCCCGGCAAAAATCGTAGTGACTTGAAGCAATTTTGCACACCTCACCATACAGATTGTCATACTCCGCCGCTTGCTCCGCGTTTAACACACCAACTTTGTTTTTGAACGAAACATAAAATGTCGGTTTGTAAACTCCGTCCGCGTTTTGCAAATACCCGAAGCTTGTGAGCTCGTCGAGCACGCGCTGCGATATACCTTCCGAATCATCTTTGGAAATTTTTTCGAGTGTGGCCGCTTGCTCGTAGGTCAAATGTACGGGCGTCCTGTGTTCTATACCCCTGTACTTGAACTTGTATTGCCCGTTGTTGATAAACGGCTTGTCCGCAGGCGTGCCGACGCAGCCGTGCAGCCCCACGAAATCCGGCTTTTCGCCCTTGTATTCTTCCATGCCAAGCAGATCCCACTCGCCGCCGTCCGGGCGCACGGTGTGCCCGTACCTGCCGATCATCGTATTTATTCCGCATTCCCTGTTCTTGTCGTCAAGCACTTTTCTGCTGACTTCGTCAATCATCAGCATAAGCATCGCCCATTTTACGTCTTCGTAGTCTTGATAGCCCTCGTGCCATTTGCTGCCGTTCGTTTCGTAGCACTTTACTTTATGCTCGATTAACCCGACCAGCGCGTCCGTCAATGCGGACGTTATTTTTTTTAAGTGCGCGTAAATTTTTTCCTGCGCCGCCGCGCTTACAATAAAAATGTTTGTTTCGTATTTTTTTCCGTTCAGCCTGACAAGACCGTCCCAAACTAAAGATTTTAACTCGTCCTCCATGTACGGCAGCGCCACGCCCAACTCGACCGCAAGCTCGCCTGCGGTGGACGGCGTCCTGTAGGCGGCAAGCAGTATGTTTTTACACAGCGCCCTGTTTAACATATTCCATGGTTCGCCGTTGTTTCCGTTCATCCCGTTAAAAATGAAACCGACGTTCTCCGGCTTGTAGCTTAAAACTCCAAATTCTCTTGCCATTTCAATTCCCTCCTTCAAAATATTCCGTGCGCGGAACAGTTTCGCTTTTACCGTCCCCGCAGGCAGGCGGAGCGAGGCAGCAATGTCGCCCACATTTTTATAGTCTATGTAATACGCCACCAAAACGTCCCTGTATTCGCTTGAAATGAACGCAAGCTCCCTTCGCAGCAAATTGATGTCTTCGGAATGAAGCAGCCACGTTTCGGGCCCGTCCGTTTCGGCATCTGCAGCCATATCGAAACCGCCGCCCATAAACGCCGCGGCTTTTTTATTTTTCATCTCCGACCATGCCGCGTATTTGTTCCGCGCAATTTTCCAAACCCAGGCCGGAAAATTTTCCGGAACGGCTTTTTTTCTTAGCGAACCCACAACCGCAAGCGCGGTTTCTGCGGCAAGCTCCTCCGCGTCAAAAGTTCCGCCAGTCTTTTTCAAGAAAAAATAATACAGCTTACCGAAATAATTTTCGGTGAACTCGCGGATCAACCCGTCGGTTTTGTTTAAGCAGTCCATGCGCCACGCGCCTCCCTTCAAATTTTTTCGATTATATAGTGCGGCAAGAATGAAAACGGTTGCAAAAAAAATCCGGCTTTCGCCGAATATTTTTTCAATAACTTTTTTGCATTCGATAGTCCTGTCATAAAACATTATTATGCGTTTTTAACGACGGGCATGAAATAAATTTTGCGTTTTTTTGCAATTAGAACAAAAATTTATTTTTGCCCATGTACGCCTCGCGCACCAAACCGCCGCCGTTTCGCATACCCTGCTGTTTCATTCGGCTTACCGTTTCGCTAATTTGGTAAAAAAATAAAACGCCAGCCCGCCCGCGATGCCGTAGACGGAAACGAAAACGTACATGTATTGAAGCGGGAACAGCCGGGCGACAACAGCGTAAACCATGCTGAGGCAAATCATGCCGACGTTTTGGCCCACGTCGCAGAAGGACATGACGGTTGCGCGTCCCTCTTCCTTTATTTCGTTTTGCAAAGCGTTGACGAGCAAAATTTCCGAAACCGCCATGAACATGAAGGCGAAGCCGAAAATCAACAACGCGTATTGATTCCAAAAAAAAGCGAAAACCAGAAGCAGCGCGCAAGATAATCCGTTGAGCAAAAAAATTTGCTTCACGGATTTTATTTTTTTTTGCATGTACGGCGCGATAAGGTCGCCAATCGCGATAAAAACGAACCGCACAGTTAAAATTACGCTGACCCATGTATAGCTCAAACCGAAGTCCGCGACGATGAGCGCGTCAAACTCGTCGAGGTACCCGCCGAGCCCGGCGAAAAAAATTAAGAATAAAATGGCGACGAGCGCGACGCCGCTGCCTTTTATAAAAAAACCCGCTTCTTTAAATGTTTCGAAAACGCTCTGGGGTTTTTCATCCGCGCCTTTTTTTACGCGGTCCGAATAAAAATTTACCTCGCGCAGACGCATCGCAAAAAAAACGTTAACGAGGCAAATGCCCGCCGATATAAACGCGATCGCCTCGATGTTGATAAAGCCTTCGATGACCCCGGCGGAAACAATGCCGAATATTGTTCCGACGCTCGCGAAAAATTTCGCCTTGCCGTAAATTTTTGTAAAATTTTCTTCTTTGCCGTCGTTTTTCAAATTATCGTAAATCAAGCCCTCTTCCGTGCCGGAGCCGAACGCCCCGCCTATCGCCCAAAACATGAACCCGAGCGCAAGCGTCCAAAACGAATGGGAAAAAATCCAAATGAAAAAGCATACGCCCTGAAGCGCCGACGCGATGGCGAGCATGTTCCGCCGGTTCCATCTGTCCGCCAGTATGCCGGACGGTATTTCGAACACTATGGCAAACACGCTCCACAGCGCGATAAGCACGGCGATTTGTGTGACGCTCATACCCCTCTCGATGAAAAGCACCGTGTAAAAGGCGTATATTGGCAGGCACTCGCCGATGAATTTATATGCATACAGCAATTTTTCGTTAAATTTTTTCGCAGGTTTTATAATATTTTTATCCATAGCCGAAACCCCCGAAAATAAATTTTGCTTTGTTTGAGCGGCATTATACATGTTTGCCGCCGATATGATAATATTGCGGCGGCAGTCGACTTTGAACGGGCGGTGCGTAAAATTAATACAGATTACAGTTTGGTAAAAAAAGAAATGGCGGATTTTTACGACAGGTTTTGGTTTACGAACGAGGACGAAGCTTTTGCCTCCGTGCCCGGCTTAAAAAAAATCTGCGAAGCCATATATAAAGACTTTGACGCTTCATATTCGTCGGATACGCCCGCCGTTACAGTCAAGGCGCGGCTGCACCGCGCCGTTGCCGAGCATTTCGAGCCGGTAATTTTTCCGCACAGCCCTTTTTTTTATGAAATGGGACTGCGCCGCGCAAACAACTGGGGGACGCCGGACAAATCGGTTCCCAACGGCCGGCTGTTGCATAAACGCTTCGACAGGCTGCGGGGGCGCGAGTGGGACAACATAGACGGCGAAGAAATAAACGGTAAAAGCATGAACCCGTTTGATTCGATCGGATTGTTCGCGGGCCCTGAAACAAAGGGCTTCGACATTGACCACCACTGCCCCGGTTATTCACGCCTGTTTGAAAAAGGCGTGAACGGTTTGCTCGGCGAAATACGCGAAGCAAAAAAAAGCGCCGGCGAAGCCGGGCTGGTTTTTTTGCGCGCCGCAGAAGAAAGCTGCGAAGCGGTTCTGTTAATCGCGGATAAATTTGCGCTTAAAGCCGCCGAAATGCTTCGCGGCGCTGCGGACGAAGAATCGGCAAAATATTTGCGCATGATCGAAAACTGCGCGAAGCGCATACCAAAAAACCCGCCCGAATCTTTTTACGAGGGCCTGTGCATGTTGTGGTTCGTCCGCGAGGTGACAGCGACGCTCGAAGGCGTGGGCGTTTCGGTGGTTGGGCATGTCGACCGCCTGCTGTACCCGTTCTATAAAAAAGAGACCGAAGCGGGGTCGCTTTGCCGGGCGGAGGCGAAACATTTATTAACGGTTTGGATGCTTCCCACGGACATTAAATTTAAAATAGGCAACTCTTATAATTACGCGGAGACAAGCTCCTGCATGACGCTCGGCGGCTGCGATAAAAACGGCGAGACTGTTTTTAACGACGTCACTTTGCTTATTTTAGAATCACAGGATGAACACGGAATATTAAACCCAAAGCCGAACTGCCGCTTCGGCGCAGGTTCGCCCCGCGAATATACGGAAACGATTTCCGCAATGATGCTGCGCGGCAAAAATAATTTCGCTCTGTTCAACGACGATGCGCTCATACCCGCGTTGGTTTCTGCGGGAAGGGACGTCGCGGACGCGAGGCTGTACGTCGCGGGCGGCTGCCAGGAGCTGATGTGCGAAGGCGCGGAACATTCAGCGGGAGTTTACTGCACCCTCAACACGGCCCGCGTGCTCGACCTGTGCCTGCGTCCGTCCGGCTCCGCGTTTATCGGATGCGGCCCGGATAATATCGAAGAGCTGCCAAAAATTATAGAAGCTGATACGTTCGAAATTTTTTACGGAAAATTTATTGCGGAGTTTAAGCGCGTACTCGAAAATTCGATGAGCAGGCGGCGCGAACTGGGCAAACGGTGGCATGAAATCCATCCGTGCCCTTTTTTTTCGGCGACAATCGAAGGCTGCGTAAAAAACGGCAGGGACTACACGCAGGGCGGAGCTCGTTACAACGACAGCACATTGTGCCTCAGCGGATTCGCCACGACGGTCGACTCGCTTTCCGCAATAAAAAAAGCCGTCTATGACGACAAATTGCTTTCGCTTGAACAATTAAACAGTGTCCTCGCAAACGACTGGGCTGACGACGAACAGCTGCGCCAAACTTTAATAAAATATCCCAAGTACGGGCGTGGCGAAACGGAAGCGGACGAGATAGGCAACCGTTTTATCGGAGATTTTTCGCGCATCGCACGCTCGATCGAAAACGAACGCGGCGGCCGTTTCAATGCGAGCGTTTTTGTTTATGCAACATACTCGCTTTTCGCCCCGTTTACCCGCGCAACGCCCGACGGACGTAAAAGCGGCGACCTGCTGAGCCAAAGCATATCGCCTTCCCGCCTGCGTCCAACCACGAGTATTACCGACAGCATCCGCAGTGCGGGCGCCGCGCGTTTCACTCAGTCATCCGGCATTTCGGTTTTGGACGCGCAAATGCCTTTGGGCCGCTTCGCGCCGGAAAACGTCGCAGATATTATATACGGCTTCGCCGCGCACGGCGGCACATGCATCCAATTCAACTTCGTTTCCGCCGACGAGCTCCGCGACGCAAAACTGCACCCTGAAAAATATCCCGGCCTCACCGTGCGGCTTTACGGTATGAGCGCGTATTTCGTTTACCTGCCGCCGTATGCCCAGGATGAAGTGATAAACAGAAATATGTACGGTAATTGATGTAAAAAATTATATTTTTCTTTCGATCCCTTCGATAAATTTTAAAGCGCCGGCGAAATCGTAGTCTTCGATCAAGTCGGCAAGATCTTTCATGCCTGCGATCCCGTTTAATTTGTGTACATATTCGGACGCTTTATAGTCGCTTTTTTCGAGCAATGATTTGAGTTCGTAAAACATGCCGGACAGTTCTCCGTATTCCATCTCAACCGCAGCGCGTCTTTCCGCTTCAGCTTCTTCAATTACAGGCCTGAATAAAATGAACGATTTTTCCAATTCAAACTTTATCGCGTCGACCTGCGCCTGCCTGTAATACGGCGGATCGTCCTGCAGCGACATTTCAAGCGAAAATGCAGCGTCCTGCAGCGCTTTTAAACCGAGATAGCCCGAACTGCTCTTTAACGTATGCGCGAACCTGTGCGCCGTTTTTGTGTCGCCCGTTTTAAGCGCGTGAGCGATTTTTTCATATGTGTCCCTGTTCCCTTTGACAAATGTGAGCACGGATTTTTTTTGCAATTCCGTTTCTTTTTCGGCTATTACCTCTTTGCATACATTGTCGCTCGCGGCGCGGATTTTTTCCTGCGGCAGATACCTCAGCACAACTTCTTGCAATTCGACCGCGTCTATCGGTTTAGACACAAAATCGTCAAAGCCGTTAACCAAAAACATTTCGCGTGCGCCGCTTATAGCGTTGGCAGTGAGGGCAATTATTAACAGATTTTCATACTTTCCGCCGAGCTCCCTAATTTTTTTTACGGTTTCTATCCCGTCCATTTCCGGCATCATATGATCCATGAACACGATGTCGTAATCGTTTTTTTGCACAAGGCTTATCGCTTTTGCTCCGGAATCGGCAAGCTCCGCGTCAATATCCATCAAACCCAACAACCCGCTTGCAACTTTAAGATTAAACCCGTTGTCGTCGGTCACCAAAATTTTTGCATCGGGCGCGCTTATGGCTTGAACCATATTGCTGGTGTCCGTATGACGAATATTATCGACGTCGCCCTCCACAATAGGTATGGATATTGTAAACGCCGTGCCTAGTCCGTATTCGCTTTCGACGGAAATACTTCCGCCCATCATTTCTACGAACGCTTTTGTTATCGCCAAACCCAAACCGGTGCCGACCACTCCGCGGTTTTTGTTTTTGTCGACCTGTGTAAACGCTGAAAAAAGTTTCGGCAAATCTTCTTTTTTTATGCCCGAGCCTGTGTCTTCCACTTTGAAAATGAGTTTGCCGCCGGCGGCGACAACCGATAATTTTACATGTCCCACTTCGGTAAATTTAAACGCGTTGCCGCATATGTTCGTCAATGCCTGCCTAAGCCTGATATCGTCCCCGAACAAACATTCCGGAATCCTGCCGGACGTTTCATAAACAAAATCGAGCCCCCTGTTGCTTGCCACATGCGAAAACATGGAGACGATGTTGTCGGCGAACTGATCGTAAATATAATCGACCGGGTTCAATTCAAGTTTGCCCGCTTCAATTTTTGACATGTCCAGGATATCGTTTATTATCGCAAGCAGCGCCTGCGCGGAAGATTTTATGTCGTTGACGTAGCCTACCTGCCGTTCGCTTAAAATTTCGTGTCCTAAAATTTCCGACATTCCGAGTATAGCGTTCATCGGCGTCCTTATTTCGTGCGACATGTTCGCTAAAAACACGCTCTTTGCTTTATTGGCGTTGTGCGCGGCTTCTTTTTCCGTTTCCAAATCATGTAGAAGTTTTTTTTCATCGGTTATGTCTTGCAACGCGCCTGCTATGCGGAGCGCGCAACCGTTTTCGTCGCGGACTGTCGTGCCGGTCGCGCGGAAATATCTGTACTCGCCGCTTTTTACTTTCATGCGGAACTCTTCTTCATACGGAATTTTTCCGGTTTTGTCATATAAATGTTTTTCGAGTGCTGCAATGGTTTTTTTTGCGTCGTCGGGATGCAGGCGGTCACTCCAACTGCCAAGCACGTTCGGAAATTCTTCTTCGGCAGTAAAACCCAGCATGTCCCTAAAATCTTCAGACCACATAAAAAAATTCGAGGGGCTCAGCGGGTCGTCTTTTAAAACCTCCATGTTCCATAAACCGATTTTTGTCGCTTTAAGCACCAAATTCATTTTTGCGAGCTGCATTCGCATATCGACCGAATATTTATTGCGGTGTATCGCGTTTACAAGCATCAAACCCGCAGACGACAAGAGGTTGAGCTCGCCTTCGGTGAAGTAACGCTCCTGCACGCAGTCGTCGACGCAAAAGACTCCCCAAAATACGTTTTGTTGGTACAACGGAATCGTTACGGTTGACGTGATCCCAAGCGGCCCGAGCAAATCGCGGTCTTCCTGCGGCAGCGCGGACAGCGGGCCGTTTATCAAGCCGCCCTCATCAAATAATTTCAGCCAGCGCTCGCTGTAAGTCACTGCCGTGCCAATTTTTATAGGCGGAGCTTTTTTTCCGATTTCGGAGAGCCATTTATATTGCAGCGAAAATTGCAAGACGCCGTCCTTCGTCAAGTTTGGCCATATCTGCACGAAGTCTACCCCGAGACACTGGCCTATCAAGGACATGCCGTTTATCAGCGACTCCTCAAAATTTTCATCGTTTGACGCCGCAAGCAGAAGCACTGCGATGCGGTTTATGACGTTAAGCAATTCGTCCCGTTTCACGATGCCGTCGCTGAGCTTCCGCCGTTCAGACAAGTCTCTGCAGTACATGATAAATAAATTATTTCCGCCGTTTGCGACCGGCACGAGTGTTATTTCGATAGGCATCGGTTCCGATTCTATTGAACGGTGCAGCCATTCGGTTCGCTGCAGGCCCTTTACGGATGCTTCGCCTATAAAAAAATTCAACCTGTCGGAAGAATTGTTTCCGTCAGGTTGAAATTGTGGCATGCAAATAAAAAAATTGTTTATGTAATCTTGCTCGCATGCTGCCCCGAGCATCTTTAACGCCGCTTTGTTGCACGCAATAATATTTTTGTTTTCATCCATCAAATGAGCGGCGTACGGCGCCGAATCGAGCACAAGCCGGATGTCCGCCGTTTTTTGAACAGTATAGTCAGCCATTTCAGGCATCTCCTTTAAATTATATGTAAATGTCGTTTAAAAATTTTTTTGTATTTTAACATAAACGGACAAATTCAAAAAATGTTTCGGCTCACCTTTTTATATGGAACCTCTATAAACACCGCTTCGTCCAATTTTTTAATCCTTCGTTGGTTCATTCGAAAGGATTAAAAATCGTTCCAGCCGGGTTTATAGAGGTTCCTTACATATAACCGTTTGTTTTCATCCATGCCACCGAAGATTTCAAGTTCTGCGTTTCGAGTGTATACGACGCGCCGGGGCAAAGTTTAACAAGCAGATCCAAAATTTTTTTTACGTCAATAAATCCGTCGCCCGGCGGATTGTGGTTGTCGCGTACCCCGTAGTTATTATGCACATGCACATGACGCAAATGCGGCGCGAATGATCCGACCCACCTCGAAACGGGAACGTCGGAAGTGGATTTGCCTGCATGCCCTATGTCAAAGCAAAGTTTAAACCTCGGATCGCCTACGCCTTCAATTATTCCGCAGAGAATGTCGGGTCCCTCTTCCAATGTGTTTTCGAGCAGCAGCTCAAAATCATCCGGCTTGCCGAATAAATATTCTTTCCAAAATTCTATTGATCTGTCTTTAAACCAACGCCTGTCATATAAATAGCGGACATATCCCGAATGAACCACCATTCTTTTTATGCCGTATCTCTCCGCCAAGCCGTGCGCTTGGCCGAACCTTTTTTTTGCCGCGCATACCACTAACTTTTCGATGGCGGCGGGACATAATTCGTAGCACGGAGCATGAAATATTTTTTTGTTCACACCCGCTACGCTCGCCTTTGCGTGCGCGTCCCAAACGTCAAATTCTTCGTCCATATTAGCGGAATAGCAAAACTCCGCGACCTCTATGCCGAGCCCGTGTTCGCGGGCGGTATCTCCGGCGCCGTCGCCGATAGTAGATAAAAACAATTCCATGCAACACCTCCGACGAAAACTGTTCGCATTTAAAATTCTCAATCTATTCAAATGATTCGAAACACATGCAGCCATCATAACAAAAATTTTTATCGGGCAAAAAAAAAGAGAGGCGTATGCAACGCGCTCTTGTTAATGGAACATAATAAGCCCAAGCATAATGCCGCGCTAAAAATTAAGGCGCACAGTGCTCGGCCGCCAGCACGAGAAATTTATCATACGGCATGGGTTTTTCTAAATAATCGTGCATGCCGGCTTTGAGGCACTGCTCTATTTCGGCTTCGTTTGTTGTCGCGGTAAGGGCGATGATAGGGACGTCGCGCGCGTTCGCACAGTCAAGGCTCCTGATGATGCGAGTGGACTCCAACCCGTCCATGACCGGCATGTTTACATCCATTAAAATTAATGAGTACAGCTCCGGGTTTTTTTTGAATTTTTCTACCGCTTCTTTTCCGTTGGCGGCTTCGTCGACGGTTAGGCCCTCGATATCAGAAAGCATGGCCGCGATTATTTCGCGGTTAATCTCGACGTCTTCGACCACGAGTATTGTTTTGCCGAATAATATTTTTTCGGGCGCGGCTTTGTCGAAAGAATTTGGCGCAGTTTCTCCCGCGAGTATGCGCCTTTCGTATTCGCTCGCGTTTATCCGCAGATTGATGCGGTTGCTCAGCGCGTTTACCGTGCCGCGCCTCCGAGTGGAATAATCTACGGCGCCCATCGCAAAGGCAATCGTTTCGTCATCGTCGTTTCCTTTTTCCGCCAAAAAAATTATCGGGATGTTTTTGCTGTTTACATAATCGAAAATGCCGTTGAAAATTGAAAACGCATTGTCGCGGTTTTCGCCGATGCAAATGACGACGGCCGCCACTTCGTTAAGCTCGAAAGCGTTTAACGCAAGCTCGCTTGTCGCCGCAATGCTTATATTGAAAAAAGCCATAAGTTCGATTTTTATTTCAGCTAAGATACGCGGTTCGCCGCTGACGATCAACACATGTTTTTTTGGGACAGAAGCTGACGACAATTAGTGACCTCCTCCGGGAAACGTAAAAAAATTAAGGGAGCCTCTTTAAACCAAGCATTATGTTTTTAGTCCTTTCGAACGAACTGCGAAAGAATAAAAACAAAAAAATAAAAAATTAATTAAGATGCTTGTGCGTTTAGTTTATAAAAGTTCCTTTAATATACCAAATAAGTTTTCCGTTGTAATATTTTTTTTCTTTTTGTTATACTATTAATGAAAAATTCTTTGGGGAGTTCAATCGGTGGAAAAAATAGAAACAAGCGTGTTTCTTGACGATTTTGAAGCTGAAGCAAAAACCCACATAGATAAAATTGAATCAGCCTTCCTTAACGCGGAAACCCTTGCGGGTTCCCCCGAGCTGCTAAACGGCGTATTTCGCGCGGCGCACAGCATAAAAGGAACGGCAGGTTTTTTTTCGCTCAAAAAAATTGTTTCGGTCGCGCACGAATTAGAAAGCGTGCTGTCGCAAATTAAAGACGGGCATTTAAAAATTACGGACGAAATAGTCGACGTCGTGCTGCAAAGTATAGACTGCCTTAAAGAACTCATCGAAAATATTCAAGACGACGACAAAATTGAAACGGGCGCGGTCCACGAATCATTAAAAAAATTTTCGGTCGCCACTACGCAAAGCGTGGAGCATGTCGAAAATATCTCGAGCATAAAAATTCCGTTCGATTTAAAAGACAGCGAAACAGAAAAAATTTTAAAAAACGCCGCGAGATTCGGCCATAAAATTTTTTACGTCGACATAAATTTCAACAGGAGCTTGGGCAAATTTTACAAGCATCCTACCGGAATGATCGAAAGCATTTTATCAATAGGCAATCTTGCGGAAGCCATGGTCGGCGGAGGCGACAGGGATCAAACCGGAAAAAAAATCAAGGAGCCGGACGTCAATCTTATGACCAACAAGATCGTCACGGCATTGACCGAAAGCGACACGTCTACGTTAAAGCTGCTGGTCACGAGCGTTTTGGATTACGATTTATTTTCCACAGCCGTCGAAATAGACAAAAAAAATATCCATATGATAAACAAAGAGTCGGTTTTTTTACCCGAAGGAGCTTCGGCCGAAACCGAGAAGCTAAACAGCGCGGCCCCTGTTTTAAACGAAGATCCTTCGGCGTTCACCGAAACGAGAACGGATCCGTTGTTGCAAAATAAAAAACAACAGGAAAAAGAAGACAATTTTTTTGTGCGGCTCGACATTTCGGTCATAAACGGCCTGCTCGATTTGGCAAACGAAATGATACTGACAAGAAACCAGCTTTTTTCCGCAATGTCCGGCAACGAAAAAGCGCTGCCCGGCATATCGCCTGTCATGAACGACATAAGCCGCCTCACAAGCGAAATACAGGAAAAAATTATGTTTACGCGGATGCAGCCGATCAACGTTATTTTCAGCAAGTTTCCGAGGATAATCCGCGACACAGCCAAGCAGCTTAACAAAGATATAGGTGTCGAAATCGTGCGGGACGACGTGACGCTCGACAAATATTTATTGGAAGCCCTAACCGATCCGATTACGCAGCTTGTAAAAAATTCTGCCGACCACGGCCTCGAATCCGCCGAACGTCGCGCCGAATCCGGCAAGCCGTCCAAGGGAATAATCACGCTTAACGCATACATGCGCGACGGTTCGGCGGTTATCGAAGTTACCGACGACGGCGCGGGCATCGACAAGGACGCGCTAAAAAGCAAAGCGCTCGAACGCGGGATCGTAAAAGAAGACGTGTTAAGCTCGATGAACGACACGGAAATTTTCAACCTGATGTTCGAGCCGGGCATTTCGACGGCAAAAAAAGTGACGAACCTTTCCGGGCGCGGAGTTGGCATGGACATCGTAAAAACCAACATCGAAAAATTGGGAGGGCTCATCGAAATCGAATCCGAAGTAGGCAAAGGGACGACCGTCCGTTTAAAAATGCCTCTTACCTTGTCCGTAATAAGGACGCTGATCGTAAAAATTGATTCGATCATATACGCGGTACCGGAATTAAATGTCGAGCGCATAGTGAGAATATGGGACGAAACAGAAACCAAACGCATCGAACGGATTAACAAGTCGCTTGTTTTAAGTCTTGACGGGCGGATAATCCCGATCATAACAATGCGCGAGATAGCCGCTAAGGCAAAAGGGCAAGAACCTGTCTCTGTCGATGATATCCTTGAGCGGAGCCGACATAACGGAGTCGCAAAATGCCTGGTGCTCAGGGCGGACGGGAAAAGTTTTGCGTTGTTGATCGATGACGCTTTAGAAACCGAGCAGGTACTTGTAAAGTCGCTTCCTATGTACTTGCAAAACTGTCCCTGTTATTCAAATGTAACGGTTCTAGGCAGTGGAAAAGCTGTTACAATCCTGGATGCGGAAGGTATCATGAGATTCATGGGGATCGAGCACATTGAGAAAGAAACCGACGAAAAGGTCATCAATACGGATAACGATGAAAAACAGGTCATCATTTTTAAATGCTCGGGAACGGAATACTATGCGGTCGAAACAGGGGATATTTCAAGGATCGAGGTCATCGATCCCGACAGCATACAGGAAATAGGCAGAGGTCGGTTTATCAACATAGCA
>WRDG01000021.1 GCA_009783525.1 Defluviitaleaceae bacterium
ACCAAATCCTGTTCATCCAATGTTGTCGGCTGTCGGTAAAACGCTTCCCAAATGATCTTTATGGCGGTTGGGTATTGCATTTCGTTTGCCGGAACCTTAATTGCGTCAAGAATCGTAGGTTTAACCAACGGAAACGCAAACCCCGTCGGCTTGTACGAAACGATGTTAGACGCGACAGGCGTAACCGCGCCTACATAGTCGAGCAGATACCAATAAAACGTTTCCCGCTGAGGCAGCGGCCTCACTAAGCTCCTTGTAAGCGTAGCGGGAAAATTCCCCTCTATTGTTTCAATAAGCCTGCCGTTGTTGGGATAATCCGCAACGGTATTTGACGAAAAAAGTTTAAGACCTTTCAACTCGCCTGACCGCGCAAGGTCATCCCACGAAAGCACCAGCGAATCCCCTTCGACAACGTCCGATATTTTTAGCGGCGGCTGAACGCTGAAACCGTTCGGTTCAGGAGTAATGTATTTTTTCCCCGGATTTATTCTAAAATTATACAAAGTGCTGCCGATAACCATATCGTCGCGAGATGCTGCGGGAACCGCGCCGAACATCGGCTCAACCTGCACGTAATAACGGTTCTCCATAATCAAGCTCACTTCCATCGTGTAAGCGAACCGTGTGTATTCGCCGTTTGGAACAACCCGCAAATCCCTGTCGTCTAACGACACGGTTCTCGATTGCCCGACTACATTGCCGTTCATATCTTTCGAACTGCCGTAAGTGATCCTGTATGAGGTAAATATTTGTGTTCCTCTGTCAAACGTGGGATTTGACCAAGATACATTCAGCGTCGATGTGGTGGCGTTTGCCGAAACTTCAAGATCCGATAAAAAAATTATTTCGTTAGCAGCCTGCGACGATCCGCTTGCCGGCCCGCGTATTGTCGTAAACGTAGGAACAAGCGTCGTAGGATTTATTACAACATGCGTGTGGTACGGTACGATTTTAAACACATATAAACAACCGGGTTCGAAATACGGGCGCAGGGTTTCGTCCCAATCCGTTTTATCATCCGTACCCGTCAACGGAAAACGAAATTGATTATTTGCCGTCGCCGGGGGCAGCAAATCGGAAGGATATGCCGTAGATCGCGTAGAGCTCGCATTTCTTGTAAAAATTCCGTATACATCGGCACCGCCGTCACCCATATCAATCGACGTTGCTGATTCGAAATTCGGCCGTCTCCACTGCATCCTTAAACTGTATTCAAAATTATTCGGAGTTTGCTGCGGCGTCATGTTAAAAATTGCGACGGGAAGCTGAGGAGTAGCCCGCACATTAAACACAGGCAATATCGAAATAAATAAAACAGCGGCAAGCAAATATGATATCCGTTTTTTCATTCGGGTTGCTCCTTTTGGAAAAACTAAATTAAAATTTAACATGCTTGTTCAAATTTGAAATGAACAGCAATAGATCGCTTGTTTTAACGGGAGCTTGCGGAAATAAGTTGCTGTTGCTGTATAAACCCAATTCATATGCAGACTGCACGCTGCGTAAATAATTTGGGTTTATGTCTTTAATATTAGCCGCAGCCGTAAAATTCCGTATTAGAATTGACTCAGCTTTTATTCCGGTTTTTATTGAATAAACCGCCATACCCCAATAGAGCATTTCTTCCGTAGTGGCCGGCCGCGTTCCCCTGCCGGGCACGACGAAACCTTTTTGCCGCAAGAATAAAGCGTGATCAGAATTTTTATCTGCTCCGCTGAGCCGGGCCGCAATGTTTATCAACGATGAGAGTGAAACATCTCCGCTCATTGAAAACGAAGAGCCGCCTAAAAATTCTTCCAAACCGTATTTTGCGGCAATGATAAGAAGCGAATCCGAATCGCCGCCCGACATAGTAATATTTTCAATTCCGGGCAGGTCCGCTTTTAATGAAGTAAACGCATAAAAACCGGGCGTTGCCGCAAACAAAGCTTTCATTCCCATATAGTCTCTGGCAGGAATATAACCCCACGAATTTACTCTTCTTTGATAACCGTTTACAACGTCAGAAAGAGAACCGGTTTTTATTGAAACCGCCACAGATTGATTAAAAGCCGTAAATTTTGTTGAACTATTGATTATTTTAATTAGTGACTCCATCGTTTCCGCAATCAAATCCTGCCTGACAAGCTCAACAAATTCTTCCACATAAAGAACCCTGTCTACGAAATCTGCTCCGTTGTCCGCCATTTCCCTAAGATCTGCAATTGCGGGAGCAATGGTCACCTCATCGGCTATTTTATTTGTGTACATCCGCAATATTTCGTTGTCCCATATTCTGATCTCTTTTGAAACCGCGACTATTTCAGCGGACAATTCCGTGCGGTATCCGATCGGTGTTTCACCGTTGACGTTTATGTTGTTGTTTGTAAAAAACACGTCTATTTTTATGAAATAATCCGCGTCGCGTCTCATTTGTATCGACCGTTTTACTTGAATTACAGCTTCGTTGTAAGAAACGTCGATAAAATTTTTATTGAAAAAAACTTTCATATCTCCGCAAGTAACGGTCAACGTTTTGTTTGATTGCCACAATCGTTCCATTATTTGGCCGGGCAAATAATACGTAAACGATCTTGCTCTTCCGCTGTCCGGCGCTATAAGCGATATTTCGCTGTCTTTTGTCTCGTTTAAAACGCCGAGGAACATGGACGGGCTGTACACCATGCTTAAAAAATCTCTTGAGTCCGTAACGGGCCACGCCGGGGTTTTATATATATCCGCAAGCCGATCTTTTAAATAATCGAGCCAATCCTGCGTTTCTTTGTCCCTGTCGTATTCATCCTGATCAAGCTCGGTTCGCGTTAGGGCAATGTTCGAATCAATTGAGGCGTCGCCCAAAGCATCGACCATCCTCACGACAATGGAATACGATGTGCCGTGTTTCAAACCCGTAATTTTGTATGTGTAACGATAATAACCCTCCAGGCTGCCGGTTAACGCGACCGAGCCCGCAATGAGTTCCGCCGAGTCCATTACAACATAATCGCCCCACGGCACACCGCCGGCCTTTGTTCGGTATTCCAAAAAATAATCCGTGCCGAGGTTTGCTCCGACCGGAGCGATAAACGATATCCATGCTTCCGTTTTTCCGTCGTATATAACATTTTCGCGAAGAACCACAAGATTGAGCGGCCGACCAACGGGCTGCGTTGTAACGGCTATTCCCACCCACTCGGAATACTTGACCCCGTTAAATTCTCTTACAGTGCGCACGTAATAATAATAAACGGTGTTCGGCCTGAGCGCATTGTCCTTATAATATGAATAAACGTCCGCTTCGTTGTAAGTATGCCTTTCGTCGTCTGCGCCCGGTATTATTTTTGATGTTTCGACTGCTTCCAAAACTGCACGCGGATCCATGCTTTCAATCAAATCCAAAAATTCTTCCAGTGTAAGCGAACGGTCGCTTAACAGCCCGGGATTTATCGGCCTTGCCGTAGATCTCACTATTTCGTAGCTAACAACTCCGTCATCCTGCACTTGATCCCAGCGAATGGCAGCATTGGTTGAAGTGGTCGGGTTGTCCTGTGTATCCCATATCAAATTGGCGGGAGCGGGCGGATCCGACTCGCCCGGCTTTGGCTGCGTTTTATCGGGCGCGGTGATAATTGCCGCTATGTTCGACATTCCGGATTCCATAGTTAACGGTTCGGGCGGCGAATCCGGATAAAGAGCGATAAAATCCAGCGTTGTTTTTGCTGAAATAAAATAACGCTGATTTTTATCCAACCCGTCCAACTTAATTTGGATGAGTCCGGGTGCGATATCCGAAGGGATGCCTGTTATGCATATTATTTCACCGCTGCGCAAAACCGACCTGCCGTCTCTTCCGCCTGCGTCAAACCCGTTTTGCCCGTTTATGTCCGAAAAATAAATAACCGGATAAATTCCGCTTACATCGGCAACGGTTGAATAATCGACTTCGGTGACTATCGCCGGATCGATGTTTCTTAAAAGCAAATCGGACTGTGCCACATACAGGCTGTAACTAAGCTTCGGGTCATCCGGAGCATTTTTTTCGTAATCAAAAATATTCAAGTAAGACAAAATTCCGTCCGCCGGCACGCGCCAGCGGGCAGTAAACGAAACCTGGGTATCGTCCGTAATGGGACTGACTGCTACAAGGTTTTGAGCTTCGGGCAGTTTTGACGATCCCGCGCTTGACAATGCAAACGGCGCGTAGTTTGACGAAGCCGTAATTGTCAGCGCATTTGCGTACGGCAGCATGTCGAACTTAATAAAGTAAATGCCGGGGTAATAAAAGAACAGCATGTCTCCGTTTACACCCGCGGCCGGCGCAAACGACGGATAGCTCGCGGAATTTCCGGCGCGCATGGACAGCGTTACATATCCTCGCAGCATATTGGTTTCGTTGATAACGAATGTATCGGTGCCGGTGATTATAAATTCGCTTGTGTCATTCGGATTGTAGGTAACTTCAATTGTGCTTCCGCCGTCAGTAAGCTCCAGTTTTACCTCAAGGGTATCAAATGTGAACATTTGGTTCGTTAAGACAGGTGACTGTACTCCGTTCAAATTATAGTAAAAATATCCGATTCCTCCGTTTGCTTCCAAATAATCCTTAAGCTCATTTGCGTTGCCGATGTCCCACGACAATTCAAGTTTCATATAGCTTTCTTTATTTGCCGACGGATAATTTTCTGCCGATGCCGCCAAATCATATGTCGGCACGTTTGACGTTTCGGCTTTTTCTATAACGAGACCCCGCGGCGAAAAGCCCATTATCCTGCTTTCGAACGGGACAAGCATTATCTGTGACTTGGCTGCTATATTCGGATTGAGCGCAGAAATCGTCGGGGCTAATGTAAAATAAATACGTATGCCGGTGGGATCGTTTTTATTTATGTCCACGGGAAGATAGAAAAATTCTTTATCGCCGTCGATATCGTTGTTGTAAAGTTTGTAGGATACGATATTCCCGCTGTCAGATTGAAGGCTCTTGCCCGAATCGTCCGTCATAACGGTGTAAAAGCCCGTATGGCGGTACGGGCGAATTTTTAGCGAATAACTACCCTCGATATAAACAAGCTCGTACGGCAGCAGCGTAAAAATTCCGTTCCTTGAAACGGTAACCGTCGCCCTAATGTCGGACGTTTCATTTACTGTCGGACCGGTAGATATACGCGCCGAATACATGACTCCGGGCGGCAGGCCCGAAATGACAAGGCGCCCGTAGTCGCCTATTTTTTCGTAAACGGCGTTTGACGAACCGCTCGTGATGGGCCGGCAAATATTTGGTATTTGAACAGTAAGCGGCGGCGTGCCGTTTGCGCTGTTCATATCGGTCAGGTTGATTGTCGCCATCAGCTTTGCCGTGTTGTCCACGTCGATTGCCTCAAAACGCAGCAAAGATTCGTTCCATCGTTGCGGCATTACAAACGTGACGATAAGCCCGTTAATGTCTGTCGCAGGGTCTTCGTCCTGAGACGGCATATAATCTTTTCGAAGGATGTCGTTTACGTTTCCGTTTATTTGGTCCCTCGGCCCGAGTCCGTTGTCAATCGTAAAAGATTTTTCGTTTACCACCAGCGTGTTGCCGGGATGCAGATCCGAAAAAAAAGTAAGCCGGTACACGCCTGCCGTCGTGTCGGTTCCGTACTGCAGTATGTCGAGCCTGTAATTCGACTCCGGATTTGAACCCGTTCCCATTACAACGCTTATGCGCGGCTGCTCGGCCGAAGCCGCAATTTGTGTGAACGTCAAAATATTGTTGGTTCCTGCCGTCGTATGGACAACATTGTAATTTGCCGGCTGATTGGCTGCGGCTTCGGCATATAAACCGGCGCTGTTTATAAAAATTTCCGACTCTCTGAGCTTGGCGAAAGGGACGATCGTGTCAGGTTCGAGACCGCGGTAAGCGTTAAGTCTTTCGACATCGACCGCAGAATTCGTGATCATGGCTTCGACCGCGACGAGTGTTTCTGCGTCCGAAGGCGTACCCGTCGTGTTCCTGTGATAATGCAGCGAAAAATCGTAGATACGTCTTTCCCCTATTGCGCCCACAGACAAATAAAAAGTTGCGCCGTCGTTTAAAAAAGCGATTTCGTAACGCCCGTAACGTGTCATAAGGCCGTCGCTGTATGCGGACGACCCTATCGTAAACGTATATATACCGTCGGCGGGATAACCCGGCTCGTTGCCTCCAAATATGCTGCTGCCCGGATCCGAAAAAATATCGAAGCCCGTACGGATATTATTGTAAAGCGCGATAGAATTGTACGTGCCAAACGGGACGTACCTGTCGGAAGAAGACGCGTTTGAACAAAAAATCGTAGGAGGGTTGTACGTGTTGATCAGGTTGCCGGACAAATCGCCTTCTCTTGCGTTGCCGATTGCATAACTGACGGATGTGATCCCGTTTGTAAACCGCGTAACAAGCGCATAAAGAACTTCACCGTTATCTAGCGGGGCGCGGAACATATTTTGGCCGACTTCAGCATTCCAGCTGAACATCATGCTTCTGACCGCGGCGCCTATAACCGGTGCGTCGGTACCCGTCGTGCCGGGTATTAATTGCCTGTCTGTGTATATGGTGAACCCCAGCGACGCGCCGTAAGCGGACGGAATTTTTAAAACTGCCGTTTGAAAAATAAAAACGGCGGCTAACAGCAACGCGGCAGCTTTTTTTATTTTTGAGTTCATTTTTTATGCCCCCGTCAAATGAAAATGCTCTTCGGCAAATAAAAAATACTTTTTAAAAATTATTTGTGTACTATAATTATATCGGAACATTGTACGCAAATAAATATATTTTAAACGCATGCGGGAGGAAATTATGACGTCAAGGGAACGCTTCAATGCGGTAATGAATTTTAAAAAACCCGAAGGCAGACTGCCCATGGTTGAATGGGCGGCTTGGTGGAACATGACAACCGACGGATGGAAAAAATCGGGAATGCCAGATCTCGGTTTTTCGGAATCATTGCAATATTTCGACTTGGACGAATTGCGGGCGGTGCATGTCCATACGAGATGGAAAGATCTTCCTTGTATGATTGAAACCGAAGATGACTACGAACAATGCCGCGGATGCCTTTTGCAAGACGATGCGATCGAACTGATGAAAACGCATTTGAACGAAATCAAACCACTGCATGACCGGGGCGAGATAATTCTTCGGATATGGATTGACGGATATTTTTGGTTCCCGCGTACGCTGCTCGGTATCGAGCCGCATATGTACGCTTTTTATGACAAGCCTGAGTTGATGCACAGGCTTAACGGCGACCTCGCGGATTTCAACGAGAAGGCAATGAATGAATGTATGAAAATATTAAAGCCCGACTTCGTAGGCTATGCGGAAGACATGTCGTATAACCACGGGCCCATGCTGTCAAAAAAACTTTTCGACGAATTTTTGCTTCCGTATTACAAACGAGTCAATCCGATAATAACAGCGGCCGGCGTACCCGTCATGGTCGATACGGACGGCGACGTCACCGAAATGATCCCGTGGCTTGCCGAAGCAGGCATCGACGGCGTCTATCCCCTCGAACGGCAGGCGGGCGTCGATATAAATTTAATCCGCAAACTTTATCCGAATTTTTTAATGCTTGGCGGGTTCGACAAAATGGTCATGGCTAACGGAGAAGACGCTATCCGCGGCGAATTTGAAAGGATACTGCCCGTAATGAAATCGGGAGGCTATATACCTTCCGTTGATCATCAAACGCCTCCTCACGTCACGTTGGACGATTATAAGCTGTATGCAAAACTGTTTCATGAATATGCGGTGTTGGCGGCAAAATAAAAAATCCGCAGATTATCTGCGGATAAATTTATTTGCTTAAAATTTGAAAATTTTTTTATACCACGGGACCGGCGAAACTGCCGCTCCCGTTTTTTGCGTATCGTCTTCTTTTATTCCGCGCTTGCGGTCGGCTTTAAATTTCGCCATTTCCCTTTTCGTTTTAAGTCCCTTCATGCCAACGATGTACATTCCGGCCATTTCCACTTTGACGGTTTTTTTTACCGGCAGTGCGTCGTACACGGCCTTGTCGCACATCAGCGTCATAATTTGCGGGCCGATCTTCGCTTTAACGAGCGGTAGTTTCATCAGTTTGGAATATTTCGGCATTTGATCGGTTACGGCCTTGGGAAAATTTGCGTTCGAAGCTTTTTCTTTTTTTTTGTCGATTACGTAAATAGTCGCCGGCGTTTTGTTTTTTTCGATCATATCCTGCTGCGTTGCCATCTTTTTTCCGGCCCACTTGTTTAAAAAATATACGCCGACGCCGAGTCCGGCACCGACTATCGCCAAAATCAACATTACATCCCAAAATGTTCCCATTGCGCAAACCGCCCGCCCGTTTTTGCAAAAATATACCACACCGCAAATCTTTTGCAAAATAAAAAAAGGCTGCATATGAATGCAGCCCCGCTGCGTGAATGCAGCCCCGCTGCGTAAATGCAGCCCCGCTGCGTAAATGCAGCCCAACTGCGTATACACGCAGCTACGGAACGGAATTAATTGTTTTTATATTCTTCTCCGCAGCAGCCGTCACTGCAGCAGCCGTCTTTCGGTTCGCCGCAGTCCGCTTGGCCGCATGATTCCGCATGCGCCCGCTCAAGTGACTCATGCAGAGACTTCGCCAACTCGTCGATTACCTTCGCGGTTTTTTCGAGCACGGTGTTGCTCGCCTTTTTTATTTTCGGCTCGACGTCTTTATAAAGATTTTGAACCTTGCCGCTGAAATCTTTCGCGAATGCTTTTATCCGTTCCTCTGCGGCTTCGTGGTCAAAATAAAAACCGTCATAAAAACTTTCGTCGTTCGTATCGGTTTTTAATGCCTGCAGAAGCCTCGCGGCCTCGTCCGCGGTTATTTTGCCGTTGTCCAGCATTTCGAGGATTTTTAGACGTTCGTGTTTCATGAATATCCCTCCCGGTCATTGTCTGTTTTTATATACGGACGTTATAAAAAAATGTTTGCTGCCTGCGTTACATCATGAACTTTCGCATGAGCCGTATGTCGTCATATGCATAGGCCGTGATGTACGATCCGTCCGTAACGGCGAACGCATATCTGCGCGTGCCCACCCGCCGCAAATAACCCGTGTCTATGTTGTAAGCATACAGCAAAAATGTTTCGGCTTCTATTACCGCGATCCACGGGATAAAAACGTCGAACATGTGCGCGTCGACAGGGCAGTTGATATTTATTTGCCGTCCTTCGGGCGTCATGCACTTTATTTTTTTGCTTTCGGATTCTATGTAAAACAGCATCCCGCCGCTCTCGCGCAGGTTTTCGCTTCTGCTTTCGTTTAAACGCGAAACCGTCGGCTCGTCTCCGTCCGCATCGGCAGAAAAAATATTTGACATTTTATTGCCGTCCGCAAAAAAAATTTTTCCGTCAAAAGCCAATGTGCTGCAAGCCGCGGCTTCCAAAAAAAAACGGCTTTTATTCGCTTCCGTATCGAGCGCGTAAATGTTTCCGCCTGCGCCGTGGTTGTTATAATAAACGATGCCGCCCGCGGAGCTTATGTGCGAGGCCGGATGTTCCGTTATGCGCTCCGGTTCGCCGCCGGGTTTTACCCGGTACATTTTATAGCCGTCCTGCCCGTCGCTGTAATATATATACCCGCCGCACATGTTTATAAACGCGGGCCGCGCGGCGCATATGTCAGACAAACGCCATCCTCCGTCATAAATTCGCGAAAAAAACCCGCCTCCGTAAAAAACCGCGGCGCCGTTTAAAATATCGCCGCTGTCGTTCGGCGCCGTAAGCGCGGACTGCATATTAATGACATTAGGCCCGCCGCTTTCTTCGGGCAAAAATATATCGTCATGTCCAAAATCGTTTCCGTTAGAAAATCCGGAGGCAAAAAAAATAAAAATGATCCTGCATAAAAAAAAAGCCGCGAGCAAAAACGTAATCACGGAAGCCGCGTTAACAAAAATATTTTTGCCGGCGATTTTTTTTAACATTTATACACCTTAAAAATTTTGCTTGATACTATAATTTTCGCGGTAAATTGACAATACTTAAACTGTTGGAATATTATGTGAGCCTATTTTTTATTGAAAGAGGCCGGCAATATGAAAATCGGAACTGTAAAAGAAATAAAGGATTTTGAATACCGCGTGGGCATGACTCCCGACAACGCGAAACAATACATCGACTCCGGACATTCGGTTTATGTGCAGGCCGGCGCGGGAGAAGGCAGCGGATTTTGCGATGACGAATACAAAAAAGCGGGCGTTACCGTTACAGACAACGCCGCAAAAATTTGGGAAACATGCGACATGATCATAAAAGTAAAAGAGCCGCTGCCGCCCGAATACAAAATGATCCGCGAGGGGCAGATACTTTATACCTATCTTCATTTGGCGTCTTCGCTCTCTCTTACGGAAACGCTGTTAAAAGCAAAATGTATCGGCGTGGCATACGAAACGGTTGTCGTGGGCATGACCACACCTCTTTTAAAACCCATGAGCATAATAGCGGGCCGCCTCTCCGTACTTGAAGGCGCAAAATATCTCGAAAAACCGATGGGCGGCAAAGGCGTGCTTCTGTCCGGCGTGCCGGGCACGGCGCGCGCGCATGTTGTGATACTCGGCGGCGGTGTTGTCGGTTCAAGTGCGTGCGACACGGCCGTGGGGATGGGCGCGCGCGTCACCGTTATAGACATCGACCAGCGTAAGCTCGAAATATTGGACGACAAATATTACAACCGCATAACCACATTGATGTGTTCGCCCGAAAACATCGAACTCTCGCTGCCAAGCGCAGACCTCGTGATAGGAGCCATATTAATTCCCGGCGCGGGCGCAGAAAAATTAATTAAGAGACAGCATTTGCAAAAAATGCAAAAAGGCAGCGTGATTGTGGACGTCGCGGTTGACCAAGGCGGCTGCGCAGAAACAACGCGCATTACTTACCACAACGACCCTGTATACGAAGTGGACGGCATTTTGCATTATTGCGTAGGCAACATGCCCGGCGCCGTGCCTGCGACGAGCACCCGCGCACTTACGAACGCCACCATCAAATACGGTCTTATGATTGCAAACGAAGGAATAAACGAAGCGCAAAAAAAACATGCCGCGCTTGCATCAGGCGTTAACCTGTGGCGCGGCATGTGTACACATGAAGCGGTTGCAAAATCATTGGGCCTCGCCTATACCCCGCTTTCGGTTGCTGCGGAGGCCAATTGAGTGTTCTGTCTTTGGGCCATTACCAGTTTGAAATAAATGCCTTTCTTTTGAAGCAGCTCCACATGCGTACCCACTTCCGCGACGGCGCCTTCGTCGAGCACGACGAGGCGGTTTGCGTGCCGCAGCGTCGAAAGCCGGTGCGCTATCGCAATCGTTGTCCGATTTTTTACAAGCCGCGAAAGACTTTCTTGTATGGCCGCTTCCGTTTCGACGTCGAGGGAGCTGGTGGCTTCGTCTAAAATTAATATGTCCGGATTTTTGATTATCGCGCGGGCTATGGACAGCCTTTGGCGCTCGCCGCCCGAAATCGTTTGCCCGCCTTCGCCTATCAATGTGTTGTAGCCGTCGGGAGTCGCCATTATAAAATCGTGAGCGTTTGCGGCTTTCGCCGCAGCGATAACATCTTCCGGTGTCACGTCGGATTTGGCGTAAGCGATGTTTTCGTAAAATGTACCGGCGAATAAAAACGTCTCCTGAAACACCACGCCGATGTTTTCGTGAAGATATTTTGGTGACATGTCTCGCAGGTCGGTTCCGTTGATAGTTATGCGTCCGCTGTTCGGGTCATAAAGACGCATCACGAGGTTGATCAAAGTTGACTTGCCCACCCCCGACTTGCCTACGAGACCTATCATTTCACCGGGTTCAATTTTTAAGTCGATGCCTTTTAAAACAGGCTCGTACGATTTATAACCGAACGTTACCCCGTCAAGCACAACCCCGCCGGAAACGGGGACGTTGTCGGGGTTTTCTTTTTCCATGATCTCCGGTTCTTCGTCCATTATTTCGAAAACCTTGACCATGCTCGTGGTGGCGTTCGCAAGCCATCGCGGAAACGAAACGATCCACCGCAGCGGCCCGTAAATGTAGCCGATGAACATCAAAAAGAGCATGAGCCTGCCGAGTGTAAGCGCGCCGTCGTCGCTTATGACCAATATCCCGCCGAAATAAAGAACCAGAATTTCACCTATCCCGGTAATAAACGTTAATAAAGGAAAAAGGCGGGCCCAGTAAGCTTCATTGTCCGACGATATCTGCGCCAATTCGTGGTTGGCGACGGAAAATTTTTTAATCTCCGCTTTTTCGTTGCCGAACGCTTTTACTGTCCTGATGCCCTTGATGATATCGTGCAGGATCGAAGATGTTTTGGATTCTTTGCGCCATTGGCGCTCGTATCTGCTGCGTATAAATTTCCAGAACCATTTAAGCGCGAGGGCGACGAACGGCACCGGGATAAATATGAGAAGCGTCAGACGCCAGTCGAGTATGAGCAGCACCACGAGGGCTGTTACGAAAAAAATCATCCGTTCGACCATCCATCGGCCCGCGTCCGTAATGAAGTCCCTTATCGTGTTCGTATCGTCCATTATGCGGCGTATGAGGTCGCCGGGCGTGCGTTTGGAAAACGAATGCATCGACAATGTTTGCAATTTGGCGAACGTTTTGCTTCGAAGATCGTTCGCATAAGAAATTGTCACTTTATTGTACATCCGCGAGTTAAGCACAAAAATAATTTCGCCTATGGCGCGGACTGCGAGCATGATACCCACAATAGTCAATATCTCCGCCGCGGTACCCCGCATGGGTTCCAAATACTCGTCTATCAAATGAGCGTTAAGCGTCTGTATGACCAAATACATTATCCCCGAAAAAATAATCAGCGACTGCGCCAAAATAAATTTGCCGGCATAAGGCTTCATGTACGAAGCCGCGCGTTTTATTACGCTGAACTTGCTGTAGCAAAAAAGGCAGACACGTATTTCATCGACAAACAGCTTTCCGCATTTTTCGCATCTGCGTTTTTCGGGTTTGTCCGCGGCGGCGAAAACATTCGTCTTTATGTAATAATTTACGATCTTGCAAAATTCGCCGGCGTTTTTAAGTCCGGACATAGTGAAGCGGCAGACGACCTTGTCGTCTTCGTTTTCATCTTTGTGTTTAAAAAAAATAAGACCGCATCCGACGCCCGCTTGGACGACCGCTTCCCTTACCCTTGTCTCGGTAACGGAAACGGTATGCGAAGCACCGCCGCAAGCAACGGTTATCTCACCGTTTTCGAAAAATGTCATTTCACCTTCAACGGGCAGCATGTTCAGATCCATATCGAATTGAAACGCAATACTGTTCATATTTTTGCCGTCCGCGTCACACATGGTTTATCACCGTCATGTCCGCGCCTTTCCGTGCTGCGTATTTTTAGGGTTGTAAGAATTAAAATAAATACGGATCAAGCCTGCGGAGACTCAGCTTATCCATTTTGTTTATGTCCCTTACTATGTAGCGGTTTCCGTCGACGTCGAAAATTATCATGCTCGTTTCGTTAAGCATGCGGATATTTCTGCTCACGTCTTTTACGGCGCAGTTCTTTAAATGAGACTGTTCGCTTTTATTTTTTATGCGGAGCTCCATATAAACATAACCAAGCTTGTCTTTAACAGATATAACTTCCAAAACTTCAGGCGAGTAATAGCGGTTGTCTAATTCTTTAACCACAATCGGCAATTGGCTTTCGCTCAATTCGGACAAACTGCGCAGTATTCCTATCTCTTTGTTTTCGTTGTCCGCAACCGAAATATATTCCGACGGCTGGTTGACCGGCAGAGCGCGGCGCAACGTTACGTGCTTGTGCTCTTTGCCGTCGTACCGCAAACCGGTAAAACCACCCTCGGTTAAAAAAAATTCTGCCTTGCCGACGTCGAGCAGCCCGATGTCCGCGTTTAATTCTTCCATAATGAAACTGCCTCCAATTTTGTCGTCCGCGTCTTTTTGAGTCGTTGCGTTTTGCATTATTTATTCCATCGATATAATTTTTAAGCCTTCCATTTGAATCGTATAAAGCTTGTGGTATTCGCCGCGCGCTTTCATAAGTTCTTCGTGGGTTCCCGTTTCTACAATTTTACCCTCGTGTATTACCGCGAGCTTGTGCGCGTCCTTTAACGTTGAAAGCCTGTGCGCTATCGCTATTGTGGTGCGTCCTGTCTGCAATTTGTGCAGCGAACGCTGTATGTTGCCTTCGGTTTCGGTGTCCATGGCCGCGGTCGCTTCGTCGAGTATCAATATGCGCGGGTTTTGCAAAATTGTGCGCGCTATCGACAGCCGCTGCTTCTCGCCGCCGGACAGATCCTGACCTCCGGCCCCCACCCGCGTTTCGTAACCGTCCGGTAAGTTGATTATAAAATCGTGAGCGCTCGCGATTTTCGCCGCTCTTATTACGTCCTCGATCGTGGCTTCCGGCCTGGCGTAACGTATGTTGTCCGCGATGCTGCCGATAAACAGATATATATCCTGTGAAACGATACCTATGTTGCTTCGAAGAATTTTAAGCGGGAATTTTTTTACGTCGTGGCCGTCAACCGTAATCTGCCCTTCGCTCACGTCGTACAAACGTGCGATGAGGTTGGCGAGAGTTGTCTTGCCGGCTCCAGTCTTGCCGACTATGCCGAGCGTCTGCCCCGCAGGGACGGACAGCGTCAGCCCTTTTAAAACCGGAGTTGCCGGGTCGTAAGAAAACCACGCGTCCTTTACTTCGATCGCGCCTTCGATCGTATTGACATCGGCCGGCTCTTCCGGCTCCTCTATGTCCGCCTTAGAGTCAATTATTTCGAAAACGCGCTGAGCCGCGTCCACGCATCTGGCCCACCAGTTGGAAACCCACGATAAAAACTCGAGCGGTCCGTACAGCATCGCAAGGTATGCGTTAAAGGCGAGAAGCGTGCCGAGAGTCATTTCATTGTCCGGGTCTATCACCATCATGCTGCCCACCGCCATTACCGCCATCTGTCCGATGAACATAAAAAAGAAAATGGCGGGGAACACGGTAAAGCCCATGTTCATCATTTTCGTTTCTACCCCCGCCTGCTTCCAGCCGGTGGATGTGAACCGCTCTGTCTCTTCGTCTTCGCGGGCGAACGCTTTAATAACCCTTTGGCCGTGTACGGAATCGCTGACCATCGAATTCATTTGCGTGGTGTACACCCAGCTTTTATGGTGGAACCTCCTGAAAATTTTACTCAGCACCCTGAACATGAACGCCGAAAGCGGCACCACAGTTATGCAAATTAACGTCAACTGCATGTCCATAAAAAACATAAAAATAAAAACGCCGATAAACATCATTATATTTACGACCAAAAACGGCAGTCCGTCCACGAAAAACCAATAAATCCGGGTCGCATCGTGGCTTACGCGGTTCATGAGCGCCCCGGTCCGCTTCGAAGTGTAAAAACCCACAGACAAACGCTGCATCGCTTCGAATATCCGCACTTTTAAATCGTATATGATCCACGGGACCGTTCGCGCAAGCACGTAGCTGTATATAATGTTGAGCAGAACGGTAACGATTCTAACAAGAAGAATCAAAAGCACTATCGCCAAAACCATTCCGAAGTATTGGCCGCCAACCGTCAAAACCTCGTCGATGAACATCCGCGTGCTGACATACGGAGTAAACACGGCGCAAACCGTGCTTAGCAGCATGACGGACATTATCAGCAAAACTTTTTTTATGTAAAACTTAAAAAAACCGAGGAGGCGGACGAAGATTGAAATCTTGTCGAGGCACTTC
>WRDG01000022.1 GCA_009783525.1 Defluviitaleaceae bacterium
AATATCTTTATTTATGGTTCTTATTACGGTTTCGGCGATGCTGTTCGCGGTTTCATGCGGCAGGGCTCCCGGCGAAATGCCGGCCGCGAATCAAAACGACGACGGGTACGCTTACCCTACTTTCATGCCTTTCCCGGAAATAAACGGCGCGCAAAAGAACGGCCGCGAAACAGACGTAAGCCCCGGTGACGAAAACAAGGTCGCAAGCCGCCTGACCGGAATGCCTATCGACGCCGACGATTCAAACCGCCGGCCGCTCGCGTTCGTGATAAACAATATGTTCCGCGCACTGCCGCAAAGCGGCGTCGCGCACGCCGACATAATTTACGAGGTGCTCGCCGAAGGCGACATCACGCGCCTCATTGCGATTGTGCAATGCTACGCGCAAATCGAAAAAATTGGCCCGATCCGTTCGGCGCGCGATTATTTTGTTCAGTTCGCGCTCGACTACGACGCCGTGTTCATTCACCACGGAGGAAGCCCTTCCGGTTACCGGCTGCTTAACACGCTTCGCGCGGACCGCGTAGACGCCATGACATGCGGCGCGTTTTGGCGGTGTCCAGTACGGAGTGTCCAGCCCGGCATGATGGAGCACAGCTCTTATACGGACGCGGCGAATCTTATAAAAGAAATGGAACGCACGAAAATCCGTTCGGAATTGAACGGCGGCGGGCGGTTCGGTTTTAGTTTCGGCAGCGGATATATGCGTCCGGATCCAGACGCGGCGCGGGCCGATCGTATTACCGTGCCGTTTTCGCGCAACTATACGCGTACTTTTTTATACAACGCAGACGGTTTGTACGAAGTGCACAACCGTGACGGAGCGCACATTGACATGGAAACGGGCGAGACGCTCACTGTTTCAAACGTGTTGATCCAGTCTGTTCGGATGCGCGTGATACCCGGCGATTCCGAAGGGCGGCGCGAAGTTGGCGCTGTAGGTGAAGGCGGCGGATATTTGGCCACGGCAGGCGGATACATACGGATCAAATGGAGCAAGGCGGACGATTTTTCGCCCACGGTATGGACCAAAGAGGACGGAACCGAATTGGTGCTGACGGCGGGCAAAACATGGATTTGCGTGCTTTCAGAAAATGAAAAGGCGGTGTTCGGCAATGAATAGTTTTAAATCGGGTTTCGTTTCACTCGTGGGGCGTCCGAATGTCGGCAAGTCAACGCTCACAAATTTATTCGTGGGCGAAAAAATTGCGATCACGTCTTTTAAGCCGCAGACGACGCGCAACCGCATACGCGGCATATTAACCCGTGAAGACTGCCAAATAGTCTTTATAGATACGCCGGGGCTGCACAGGCCGAAGAACCGCCTCGGCGAGTTTATGGCAAAAAACGCCGAAGCGGCAATCCGCGAAGCGGACGTGACACTCTGCCTCACCGAACCGAAACTGACCGAAGGTGACAAATTCGCCATAGACGCGCTGCGGGCGGCTCGCGCGAAATCATTTTTGGTGATAAACAAAACCGATACTGTGGAGCGCGAAAAGCTTCTCGCTTTGATCGACGGATATTCCAAACTGTATCCGTTCGCGGAAATATTTCCCGTATCGGCTTTAAAGGGCGACAACACGGACGCATTGCTGGCCGCCGTAATAAATCTTTTGCCGGAGGGTCCTATGTATTATCCGTCCGACATAGCGACCGACCAGCCCGAACGTCAAATAGTTTCCGAATTGATACGCGAAAAGGCGTTGCTTTATCTGCGCGAAGAAATTCCTCACGGAGTAGCGGTCGAGGTCACGTTCATGACCAAGCGCAAAAGTTCGGACATCGTCGATACGGAAGCGACGGTCTTTTGCGAAAAAGATTCGCATAAATCGATCGTGATCGGAAAAAACGGAGAGACGCTGAAAAAAATCGGGACCTCCGCGAGACGGGATATCGAGTCGCTTCTGGGTTCGCAGATAAATTTGCAGCTTTGGGTAAAAATAAAAAAGAACTGGCGAGACAACGACTTCCTGCTGAAAAATTTCGGTTACGGGATGAAGTCGGTCAATAATGAATAGTTTCAAGGCGCGCGGAATCGTATTGTGCGAACAGGAGGCGGGCGAAAGCGACAAGCGGCTCGTCCTGCTGTGCAAGAGCGCCGGCAAGCTGCTCGTTTACGCGCGCGGCGCGCGCAAAGCGAAAAGCAAAATGCTCGCGGCTTCTCAGCTTTTTACATACGGCGATTTTGTGATAAACGACGGCGGAAATTTTTTATCGGTCGGGCAAGCGGAACCAATCGAAAGATTCAACGGGATTTGCGCCGACTATGACAAGACATGCGCGGCGCATTACGCGGCTGAAATATGCGACAGGACCACGCTGCCGGCAACCGAGTGCGACGGTACGCTCAGGCTCCTTTTAAAAACACTTTCTGTTTTGGCGGGTCATGCGCCGTCCGCGGCGGACGCGCCGCCTCGCCAAACCGCCTCCGTTTTTTTGCTCCGCTTTTTTTTATGCTACGGAATCGCGCCCGAAATAGACCGCTGCTGCGTATGCGGCGCTCCCGTGCAAAAAATGACGGTAATATTTTTTTGCGACGAAGGTACGCTGTGCGGTCCGTGCCGCGCTCAAAAGCCGTTTAATTCGGAGCTGCCGCTCCCGTCGCACGCCGCGCTGAAGCATGTAATGGAGTCAGATTTAAACGGCGCGTTTTTTTTTACGCTCGCGCCAAAATATTTGGATTCGCTCCAACAGGCGGCGAGGCTCATGTGGAAGAGCCATTTTGATATACAACTCAAGAGCGAGCCGTTGCTCGGATAAAAAAGGGGATAATTTTATGAACGGTTTAAGTGTAAGGCGCTGCACGCGGAACGATTACGAAGAGTTTTTGGTTACGATCAACACCGCATTCGGCAAAGATGACGAATGGTTTCAGCGGAACTGGGGCGGTTGCACGCCGTATCCGTCCATGGCGACAGACGACGAAATCGCGCTGCATTTAATTTGCGAAATCGACGGCAAGATTGCGGGCGGGCTCGGCTGTTATCCGAAGGATCTCTGCATAATGAACCGGGTGGGCGAACGCGGAAAAATTTCGGCCTACGGCATCGGACAGGTTTCGTGTCTGCCGGAGTACCGCAACCGCGGAGTGATGACCGCCGTTTTGAAAAAGTCCGAACAGGATATGCTCGAGGCCGGCGCGGTCTTGGGCTTCCTCGGGGGCGACCGCTGGCGCTACGGCCATTTCGGTTACGACTTCGGCGGCAACAGAGTAAGTTATGAGCTGCACGAATGGCGGTTTAAAAAACTCCTCGGCCTGCCCGACAACGCAGCCGGCAATTTGACTGTCCGCGACGCGGTACCTTCCGACTGCGACGAGATCGACGCGGCGTACCGCTCCCTGCCCGCGTATGCTGTGCGCGACCGCCGCGCATGGACTCGGCTGTTCAACCGCACGCTGCCTTCGTCCGACGAATGCGGCAGGTATTATTGGCACATAGGCGAAAAGGACGGAAAAAAAGCGTACCTTTGCTTCCAGCCGCCGAATAAAATTGCGGAGGCTTACGGAGACGCGGATACGCTCGCGGCGATGGTGCTCTGCTTTATGAAAGAAAAAGACCGGTCCGTTTTAGAATTGCATTATCCCATGATGCCGGGCGAACCCGATCCGATAACGCGGATGCTTTTTAAAGGAGCGTCTCACATGCAAAATCATGTGGGGCATCTGTTCTCGATAATAAATGCGAAAGGGCTGCTCGAACAGGCGGCGGACATTCTGCCCGGGCATATGCCGCACGGCGCGCCCGATTGGCGCGGGCTCTGCGGTAATGACGCGGATTTGCTGGCGCGGCGTCTCACCCGTTACATGTACCGCCCGTCCGGCGAAGCCGATTCGTTTCCGTGGTTAATGTGCGTCGCTCCGCTTTCAATTTGGGTTCCGTCCGCGGACGACATTTGATCGTCAGATTTTTTGCGGAGCCGGGGCGAGCGTGAACGTAAACCGGCAGCCTCTGCCGGCGTCGCTTGTGCAGCCGACGGTTTCGCCGTGCGCAAAAATTATCGCCTGAACAATCGAAAGGCCGAGCCCTGTTCCCATTTTGTCTTCGCCGCGCGAGGCGTCCGCTTTAAAAAAGCGGTCGAAGACCCGCTTTTGTTCTTCGGGCAAAATGCCCGGCCCGTCGTCTGCGACGCTTACCGATATTTTTCCGTCCGCGCGGGTCGTTTCCAAAATTATTTTTCCGCCGCTTCCCGTGAACTTGACCGCGTTGTCGATCAGGTTGTACAGGACGCGGCGGATTTTTTCTTCGTCCGCGGCGACCGCGTCCGCCGCCGACGCGAACCTGCACTCGATCGAAAGATTTTTTTCTGTTGCGCGCGCCTCGAATATGTTGAGCGTCTTTTTCACCAGCGCGTTTATGTCAAACTCGGTCACACTGATAATTATTTCGGGGCTTTCGCCGCGAAGCGCGTTTATGTCCGTGATGTCGTTTGAAAGTTTTATAAGGCGCTCCGACTCCTCAAGCACGATCCCTATGTAACGCGCGTGCTGCTCGGCAGGCAGCGTGCCGTCCGTGATCGCCGTCAAAAATCCGCGCATCGAAGTCAGCGGCGAACGGAGGTCGTGCGAAACGTCCGAGATAAGCGCCCTGCGTATTTGCTCCTGCTCGGAAAGGCTTGCCGCCATGTTGTTGAAACTCTCCGCAAGCTGGCCTACCTCGTCGCGCCCGCGCACAACGATCCGCTTGTCAAATTCGCCCGCCGAAATCACCTTTGCAGCTTCGTTCATTTGCGCAAGCCGCCGCGTAACCGTCCCGATAGAAAAATAAACCATGACCATAGCCGCAAGCCCCGCCGCCAAAAAACATATAAGCATCATTCGGTAAACGCCCGCCACAGTTTGGTCGAGCTCCGCCATCGACCCGTAAACAAAAACCACCGCCACGGTTCGTCCGCTTAACACAACCGGATAACCGACCGTTATCGCCTGCCCCGGCAGCAACCCGTACAGGTCGCCGTTACGCATGACCATCACATGCCCGTCGAGCAGGGGCGTCATCGCGCCGCCGCCGTCCGGGATCCGCTCGCCGCGCAGCGTTTCGGTCGTACCCAAAATAAAAAAATCCGTGTCCGTATAAAACCAATTTGCGTCCAAATACTGCCGCATGATAATCGTTTGGTTGGTGAGCTCGCGCGGGTTGTACATGCCGCCGAATCCGAACTGCAGGTTAACCAGCGCCTGGGCAATTTTTTCGCCGGAATCGACAAGGTTGTCGACGCGCCGCTGCGTGAAAAAAGAGCGGATCACCTGCGAAAGCGCGGCGGCGAGTCCCGCGAAGCATAAAACGAGTATGCAGAGATACAGCAAAAGCTGCTTTAAAAACAACGATTTCATTTGCCGCCCGCCGTGCTGCGGTTCGTTTCGTTTTGCATCAGTCCGCGCCTTTCGTGCCGTTCGATTTTTTTTTGACGGCCTTAAATTTTTTATACGCCTTATTAATTTTAACAAGCGTCCGCTCTGCCGAATCCGCTCCGGTCACGTCCGCGTAAACTCGCCTCGCCTGCACTTCGGCGGCTGCGCGCACAAACCACGGGCCGACGCTCGCCTCCCGCGTTCCGTCAAAAACCTTTGACGCGAATTTTGCTGCGGCTTCTTCCGTGAAGTCCGCTTCGCGCATAAACCTTTCGCTTAGGCGCGCCGTTCCGTTGTCGATGCAGACGAGAATAAACGACTCTTCGTGATAGCCGCGCAAAAACGCGCATACCCTGCGCCTTTTAAAATGTGCGGCGTGAACCGAAAGCCTTTTTTGCAATTTTGCGAGCCCGAGATATTTATCGCGGAGCGACGCGGCTTTTTCGAAGTCTAAATTTTTTGCGGCTTCCCGCATTTCGCCTTTAATATTTTTTACGGCCTGCGCCGCGCCGGATAAAAAGTTAACCGCTTCTTTATACGCCCGGGCATATGCGTCAAGGCCGGCGGACGAGCACGGCGCCATGCATTTGCCTATGTGCCCGTTGAAGCACGGAACCGCCGCGTTTGCCGGCAGACAGTCAAAATCCGCGAGATTGCACAGCGGCGTTTTCCAAACCGCGTTTAAAACAGCCAAAGCTCCCGCCGCGTCTTCCAAGGAATAAAACGGCCCGTACCAATTTTTTTTCGCGTAGGAGCCGCACTCGATCCTGATGCCCGGGATTTTTTTTTGCGCGTCCAAATGCAGATACCTGAGCACCGGTTCTTTTTTGTCGCGCACGTTAAACGCCGGCCTGTATTTTTTTATCAGGCTGTATTCCAAAAGCAGCGCTTCAATTTCCGTGCGGGTCAACTCGTATTCGACGGCCGCGGTAAGCCGCGCGAGTTTAAGCAGTTTGGGCGGCGTGTAAGCCCTTCGCGTGAAGTACGACCTCACGCGCTTGTTCAAATTTTTTGATTTGCCCGCGTAAATTATTGTTCCGCTTTCGTTTTTAAAAATATAACAGCCCGGAAGATCCGGCAGGTTTTCAATCGCCTCTTTGATTTTTTCGTTTGCCATTGACGTTTATTCACCCATATTTGTATAAAAAATGCCCGCCGTGTTATAATATCACACCGGCAAGGCAATTATGTGGCGACGAGGTATTTATGGCGGGCGGCAAAAAAACCGACAGGTCAAAAAAAAATCCGGCGTTTATGTCCGGAGCGGAAATCGTTATCGGCTCGATGCTTTTTATTGCCGGCGGGATTATCCCGCTTATCGTACGCAACGTTGTCGTGCCCGTCGCACCCGAACTGACCGAAATATTCGCGGAGGCGGCAAGAGAAGACAAATTCGCATATTATAAAAGCCTTCTGCTCATTACGAGCGCTGTATTGATTTTAATCGCGGCCGCCGGCGAATATGTTACAAGCGGAAAAACCGTCAAATGGAAAAATTATTTTACGCCGCCCGTAATCGCCGCGCTCGCTTTCGCTTTTTTCGCCGTCCTTTCCGCAGTCTTTTCAAATTATCCAAATACCGCGCTCCGCGGCACAATCGACCGCTTCGAAGGCCTCTTCGCCCTGCTCTCTTACATTGTCCTGTTTATTACGGCAATGTTTTACGCTCGCAAAAATTTGCACATAAACATAATTTTGTTTGGGCTTGTTTTGTCTTCGTTCATCCTCGGCGCGATAGGCCTGTCGCAGTTTGCCGGCTTCGATTTTTTCCGCACGCCGTTCGGTTCCTATTTGGTGATGGGATACCGCGCGGAGCTCGGCGCGCAGTTCGGCAACCAAGCGTACGGCGCGCAGTTTAACCCCAATACCTTCGGCTTATACGCCTCGATGCTTTTTCCCGTCCTCGTTTCGGCGGGAATTTATTTTGCCTGTACGGTCAAACGGCCCGTATATAAATGGGCGCTGTTTGCGGCAAGCCTTGCAGCCGCCGCGCTCATGCTTTTTTGCGTAGCCGCCGCTTATTCGCTCGGCGGTTTTTTGGGAACCGCCGCCGCGGGCGCCGCTGCAACCGCAATAATCGCGGCACGGTTCTTCATTGCAAAACGCGGCGCGGCAAAACAAACGAAAAAAAAATTTCCTCTTGCGGCGGGCGTTCTGCTCGGATTGTTCGCCGCGGCGGCCGTCGCGGTCTTCGTTTTAAACCCGAGCGCCAACGAAGCTTTTAAGCGGCTTACGGACAAGCTCGGCGCCGCGCTTGACTTCGGGCAAACCGCCGTTACCGATACGTTCAGCTTTAACGGCAACGAAGTCACCGTAACCAATCAGGACCGTTCGTTTACCGTCTACTACGAAATCCAGTCGGACAACCTTTTCGTGCTTGACTCCGACCGCAAGCCGGTCGACTTCAGCCGCGCAATCCAATCGGAAGATTTGACCCGCACAGTTTTTGCATACTCAGTGCCCGGCTACGGAAACATAAACATCACCGTCTTCGACGGCTACTTCGCTTATAGAAACCTGCATATGGCTTACGTCAACGGCCTGCTTATGCCTATAGCGTACGACGGGGTTCCGGTCGACCCGCGCGAGCAAACTCCCTCGTTCGGTTTTAAAGGCATGGAGTCATGGGCGTCAGGCAGGGGTTATATATGGTCGCGCTCGCTGCCGCTCATGCTTAAAAACGTTTTTATCGGCACGGGGCCGGACACGTTTATAAACGCATTCCCGCAGCGCGATCCCGTAGGCAAGCTGATGTATTTCAACAACCCGTTCATTATCGTAGACAAAGCGCACAACCTTTACATACAGACAGGCGTCACGACAGGCGGCATGTCGCTGCTTGCCCTGCTTTTTTTGTTCGCTTATTTTTGCTTCGCTTCGTTTAAGTCGATATTGCAAACAGGCGGCGCGGTTGTTACCGTAAAGCCCGGGCTGATTCCGCTCCGCGCCGGGATTTTTTGCGGCGCGGTCGCGTATTTTGTCGCCTCGATGTCAACCGACAGCACCGTTACCTCGGCGCCCGTCTTTTGGATTATCATCGGGCTCGGCTTCGCGCTTAACAAATTTGGAGACGATTCATGAAAAACAGCCGTAAAAGGATCGCGCTTTACGTAACCGCCGACATAATTTGCATCGACCTCGCCCTGCTGCTCGGCGTCGCGCTTTGGTACGCGGGCACAATCCCCGGCGCGGGCGGGACTATCCGCGTGATGCCAATTGAAACGTGGCGCTGGCTCGCAGCAATGTCGTTTATCGCACCCGCGGTTACAGTGGCGGTGCTCGCGTGCTTCAAGCTGTACAACAATCTGTGGCGTTACGCCGGCATCGACGAGATGCTCATGATATTTATCGCCTCCGTAATAATCACGCTCGTGCTTTTTTTTGCGGATGCGTTCCTGCTTAAAAATATGTTCGGCGCAGAGATTCCGAAGCGGTCGTTTGTCACGGCGGGTTTTATTGAAGCCGCGCTGTGCGCCGCGTCGAGGCTGGGTGAGCGCGTGGTCAGACGCGTGTCCGTCACCGCGGGGCACCTGTTGTCCAAAAAAGCGAACATCAAGCGGGTGATGATCGTCGGCGCGGGTTACAGCGGCCACAACCTGGTGAGCGACATCAAGCAGAGCCCCGCGCGGGAGCGTCTGCCCGTGCTTTTCGTGGACGACGACGAAAGCAAAAAAAACGCTCAAATAGCAGGCGTCAGAATTTTTTGCGGCACAAAAAATATTCCGCAGCTCGCAAAGGAATATGCAATCGACGAAATAATCGTGGCGATAACAAACGCCGAGCCGCGGCGGATGCGCGAGATACTCGAACTCTGCACGCAAACCGACTGCGCTTTAAAAATCGTCCCGCCCATGCGCGACGTTTCGGGCGGATACCAGCCGCCCATGCGCGACGTAAGCATCGCGGATCTCCTTCACCGCGACGAGGTGAAAATCGATACGCGGAGCATAAGCGCATACATAGAAAACGCGTCCGTCATGGTCACGGGCGGCGGCGGTTCGATCGGCAGCGAGCTATGCCGGCAGATTGTCTCTTACTCGCCGGCAAGGTTGATTATCGTAGACATCTACGAAAACAACGCCTTCGACCTTCTCGAGGAGCTTCGCAGCGTTTGCGGCGCAAAAACGGAAGTCTGTTTTTATGTCGGCAGCGTGCGCGACCGCGCCCGAATGGAAGAGCTTTTCGACAATTTTAAACCCGGCGTGGTTTTCCACGCCGCGGCGCACAAGCATGTCGTCCTTATGGAAGAGAGTCCCGCCGAGGCCGTCAAGAACAATATCTTCGGCACGATCAACATAATCGAGTGCGCAATTAAATACGGGACGGAACGTTTCGTTTTCCTGTCTACAGACAAGGCTGTCAACCCCACCAATATATACGGCGCAACCAAACGCGCGGTGGAGCTCGCCGTCCAGCTCAGGGCGTCTGAAAACCCGGCGGTTAAGCTTATGACTGTGCGCTTCGGAAATGTGATGGGCAGCAACGCCAGCGTCATACCTAAGTTTAAGCGGCAAATTGCAGCCGGAGGCCCCGTTACGGTTTACCATCCGAAGGCGGAGCGTTTTTTCATGACGATACCGGAGGCGTGCAGCTTGGTTCTGCAAGCGTCCGGCATGGCGCAGAGCGGCCGCATATTTATTCTTGACATGGGCGAGCGCGTAAACATCGGCGACCTCGCAAAAAAACTTATAAAACTCTCCGGCTTTAAACCCGACGAAGACATCAAAATTATCTACACCGGCTTGCTGCCCGGCGAAAAACTTTACGAGGAGCTGACCCTCCCCGAGGAGGAAGCCGCCGGAATAGAAAACACCTGCTTTTCGAAAATCCGCTCGGCTCTGCCCGTGCCCATCGACGCGGAAAAATTCGAAGCCTCGCTTACGCAGCTGCAGTCGCTCGTCTACGGCGACCCGGATAAAATAAGCGGCGTTTTACAATCCATGCCGCTCAACTATAAAAAAATAAACTACAAAATCTAAAGGAGGCTAAAAAATGTCGGCTGTTAAATTAAACCGCATTACAGACCCCGTCTTCGGCAACCTTGTCCAACTGACAAACGGCAAGGTGGACGTCCGCGTGACCGTCGATTTCGGGCCGCGCATAATCCACTGCTCGTGCGCCGGAAAAGAAAATATGTTTTGGCAGGATCAAAGCAAGGGCAGGCTCGGCGAAAAATACGACGTCTTCGACGACCAGCTTATAATTTACGGCGGCCACCGCCTGTGGATTTCGCCGGAGATAGTGCCGCGCTGCTACCACCCGGACAACGAGCCCGTTACCGTAACTGAGGTAGACGACGGCGCGACCTTTACCGCCGCAGTCGAAAAACACAACATGATCCAAAAAAGTATCACCGTAATACTTGAGAGCGGCAGACCGCGCGTACTCGTCACGCACACAATAGAAAATAAAGGGCTGTGGGACGTCGAGCTCGCGCTTTGGTGCCTGTCCATGATGGACAAGGGCGGCCACGAAGTGATGCCCATGCCTTGCCGCGAAACCGGACTGCTGCCGAACCGCGCCTTCACTTTTTGGGAGTATTCCGAAATGAACGACAGCCGCGTACGATTCGGCAAAAAATTTATTACGATCACTCAGGACGTAAATAAAAAGAACCCCTTCAAGCTCGGCTATAACAACGAAGGCGGCTGGGCTGCCTACTTCAACAAGGGGCAGCTGTTCGTCAAGCAGTTCCCCACCTACGAGGACGGCTGCTACCCAGACAACGGCTGCACATACGAAACCTACACGAACAGCCAGATGGTAGAGATGGAAACGTTGGGCAACCTCGTGCAGCTCGCGCCGGGCGACGCCGCCACCCACGCGGAAGAGTGGGATCTCTTCGAATACGAATACAAACTCACCCACGACGAAGACGAGCTCGAAAAAATTTTGGAAAGCTTTTCTGAAAAATAAAAAAATATATCAACAAAAAAAATTTCCGCACATCGCGGAAATTTTTTTTTTGCCGAAAAATTATTTTTTTAAATGAAAAATACAAACATTTTGCTCGCAAATTTTTGTCGGCTCACGCCCGAAACGGATGTCCGTTTTCTATTTTAACTATCGTGTAAATTTTATGTTAAAAAGTCGTAAAAGATGGTCAAGCATTTTTTGCTTAATCGATTTAAAATATAACTACATACTATTATCGTAAACATAAGTTTTGCCGTCGAATATATTTGTTTGGACGCTTAGCGTAAAACAAACCGAAAAGAGTGATGCCCAAAAAATAAAACACAACAGAGAACCCCAACTCTGCAAATAAAAGAGGCCGCTTAACCCCGCAGTGCGTAAACAGCGAGGCAAAACGGGGAACCCCAACCCCGCAACAAAAGAGGCAACTATTATTTGGAGGTTTTTCCATGAGAAAAAGAATTTTAGCGTTGTTTTTGGCGTTAAGCATGCTTATGAGTATCACCGTGGGCGTGCAGGCTGCCGAAAATGATGTGCAAAGTTTTGCGGCCGACGAGCTTGTTTTCATCCTCGGCGGCGAAGCAAACCCGTTTCTGCCGGATTGGTCAAACGGCACAGGCACATGGGGCGGCGACCTCAGGGAGTATAATGCCGACCTGTTCCTCACCCAGCCGTGCGGCCTGCGTATACCGGGCTGGATGGGTTTTTTCATTTGGTTCAACGAGCACACATTAGTGCCCGAACCGGGTTACATGTACCGCGCAGTAACCACGGCCTACGCGCCGCAAGCCGTACATTTCCACCTGTTCGGCCTGCAGTACGAAATCGGCGCAGCAACCGAAAACCGCACCCAAATGGGCAGCATGGTTGTTACAAGCGACGGCTGGAACGAGTATGTAACCGAATTTTATGTGCCGGTTGAAGCTACCAACGCCAACTTCTACCTCTACAACGGCGAAGCGGGCGCGGTTTATTTCGACGAAGTCCGTTTCTATAAATTAGTGCCTTCGGGCTACAGTTTAAAATCCGCCCCGACCTTCATTACATTTTATGAAGGCGAGCCGATTGACCTTTCGGGCCTCAGGCTTACGGTCAACTACGCGACCACGGCAAAGACATCGGAAATCGCCCTGTCCGCGGACATGGACGACGTAACCATAACCGGCTACGACGCATTTGCCCCCGGTAACCAAGAAGTAACTGTTTCTTATAAAAACTTCGACTTCACCTACAATGTGGAAGTCCTTGCCGGCGGACCGGAGATAGGCCGCATGGAAGCCTCGCGCCTCCCGGCAAAAACTCACTACTGGCAGGGTGAAGACTTTGATTTCACCGGACTTAAACTTTATGTGGAATACACAAACGGATCATCGACCATTATAGAAGCCACGGCCGACATGGTTGACGCTTCCGCGTTCGACGGCACTTCCGGCGAAAAGATTATCACCGTTTCGTTCGGCGGCGCGCAAATGGAATTTTCTGCCTGGATGCTTGAACCGGGCATGAATTTCGAAATAGTCGGCAGCCGCGTTATCGATCCGTTCGGAAACGATTTTGTTGCGATCGGCTCAAACGGCAACGGCCCGCGCTGGTACGACGGAACCCGCGAAATGATTCCGGATTTAGAATTATATGCAGACGTATGGAAGTTCAACACCATGCGCCTTTGCTCGCCGTTCGGATGGGAATGGCAAAACTGGGCCAACACGGATCTTGACGCCATCATCAAAACATATACCGACCGCGGCGTCGCAATCATGATTGAAGCTCACGACTTCACGGGCGGCTGGCCCGTTTCCGGCGTGACCGGTTATAACAACCGCGGCGACGGAATAACCGACGCATGGACTCCCTCGCTGGAAGAAATAACCCAGCTTTGGGTCGACATAGCGGAGCAATACATAGACAACCCCTACGTTTGGATCAACATCCTAAACGAGCCCGGCAACCATTTCGGTTCCGCCATGGGCGGCGGTTTTACCCGCAGGGGCACAGAAGAAAATCCGCTTACAAGTGATGATCTTCGTCACCCGACATTCAGCCACAACGCTCAGCAGTCGGCTGATTATTGGTACGAAGTACACCGGCATATTACAGAAGCGATACGCGCCGCGGGCTTTAACAACATAATCGTTTTGGACGAGCATGTTTTCGGCCAGGCCAACTTCGATTCGGGCAACCCGGGCGGACCCGGCAGCGCAGTCCTTAACAAAGGCGAAGCGTTAAACGCAGAGTTCGACAATTTACTTTACAGCATCCATCCTTACGGCTGGAGAGGCCAGACGACGCTTAACCTTTACGTAGAAGCCTGCATCGAACGCGACCTCGCGCTGGTGTTCGGCGAATGGGGCGACTTCGGCGGCTCCGACCATATACGCGTGCTGCTCAACACGGCTCTCAAATATGACATCGGCCATATTTATTGGGCGTGGAGCGCGGACCACTCCATATGCAACCCCGCTACAGGCCCGCGCTTCGCTTGGGGCATTAACGAGTGGAACGGCATAACAAAACCCACCAACCTCACCTGGTCGGGCAGCCTTTTATGGGATGCCACACGCGGTACGCTTACCGCGCCGGTACCCCATCACTTGGGCGGCGTACACGACCCCGAAAATTTGATCTTTAACGGCAACTTCTCCGCCGGCCTTGCAGGCTGGGATCTGCCCTTCACAAAAACCTTAACCAGAGAAACCGTATACGGACAAGAAATGGATGTATTGACTTTGTCCGGCGCATCCAACCCGTGGGCATGGGGCTTTTCGCAGCCCGCGGGCTTAGTAGGCGGCGTAACCTACGAGTTTAGCCTTTACGCAAAGGGCAGCGTCGGCAACGTTTTCCTTGCCGACGGCAGATACGGCAGCGGTACGGTAGTTACAGACCGCTACAGCTTAAACTCCGACGGCTGGCAGCATTATTCCTTTACCTTCACCGCCCCCCGCACAATGGACGTGGAATTAAACATCAGCCACTGGGGCGTTGAGCTTGACAGGCCGCTTTCTTTTGCAAACATCACGCTTAAAATTACGGACGGCGGCGGACCCGTTCTTTGCCCGGACTGCAACGCAAACCCGTGCGAATGTATAGTTCTTTGCCCGGATTGCAACGCAAACCCGTGCGAATGTACTCCCGTTACGGTATGTCCGGATTGCAATCAAGAAAACTGCGTATGCCCGAGCCCTTCTATAACAAACCTTATAGAAAACGGCGATTTTTCTAACGGCATGGCCGGCTGGAACATCGGCGAAGATTATTCTCAGTCGCTTTCAAAAGAAGACATATTCGGCCAAGAAATGAATGTATTGACAATAGGAACCGATGACCCCGGTTTTTGGGCATGGGGCTGGGCATTCTATAACATCGGCTTCGAATGGTGGGGACAGCCCTCCCTTATAACGGTGCAAGCCGGAAAAACCTACGAATTTAGTTTTTACGCAAGAGGCCAGGCCCGTGTCGCACTTTCCAACCGGGGCCACGACACAAACGGCTTTATTAACTTCGCGGCAAATTCCTCCGATTGGCAGCATTATTCAGGCGAGTTCACGGTCGATTCCAACATGAATTTAATCCTTGCCATGTCTGCCTTCGGCAACCTTTTCAACCAACCGCTTTCCGTTGCAGGATTTTCGCTTATGGAAGTTATTCCCGTTTGCGAAGTCTGCGGGCAGGACCCGTGCCTGTGCTGCGAAGACTGCGGCGAATATCCGTGCGAATGTCCGGAAGAGCAAATCAATTTGATAGTCAACGGTGATTTTTCCAATTGGATCCACGGTTGGGTTGCCTTATGGGGCGTAAGCCATGTACCAAACGGTTTTGCCGATGGTGTCAATGCCGTAGTGGTAGGCTCTAACTGGCAGGCCATAGTGCAAGAAATGGAACTGCAAGCAGGCAAAACATACAAGCTCACTTATTGGGCAAAAATTGTTGACGACGGGCAAACAGGAGACGGCGCCGTCTGCTTGGGCGAACCGACCGGCTCCCAAGGCCGCGAAACCATGAACGAGTTGGTTAACACTCGTATAAACGGCACCGAATGGCAGTTATATGTCCACGAATTTACAGCTCCCGCAACCATGACATACAGAGTTTCGTTTTGGGCTACCGGAGCAAACGTAAATTACGCCGATATAGAGTTGTTCGAAACAAAGCCGATAGTTATCCCGCCATGCGATACCTGCGGCGAAGTTGACTGCGTATGTGCGCAGCCCTGCGATACCTGCGGCGAACTTCCCTGCATATGCCCGTGCGGAACCTGCGGTGAAGAACCGTGTGTATGCGCATGCGAATACTGCGAAGAAAACCCCTGCGTCTGCTTCGAAGGCCTGACGCTAATTTTCAACTACAACACACGCGAGCAATACGACCACTTGATCAACTCACCGTGGTGGTACGGCCCGGGCTTCTGGGGCAACGCCACCCAAAGCACC